>NZ_JBUDGD010000041.1:0-52373 GCF_055484735.1 Pseudomonas sp. 15C
CGATTCCGTAACGAAGGAACCCCGAGCCCCAGCGAGGGGCCGAACGCCGGGGCAAAGCCTTTTGGTTCCTTTTTGGCGTCTGAAAAAGGGACTCGCTGTAAGAGCGAAACCGTAAGAAGCCGTTACCGCAGCAACGGATATGCCCCCACTCCCCCCCAAAACCCCCAAACAAAAACGGCCTCTATATAAGAGGCCGTTCCTGACACACCACTAAATCATCAAAACAAGAAGCCCTTACTTACGGTCTTCCAGCTTGATGATGTCACGCGACTCGTAACCCGTGTACAGCTGGCGCGGACGGCCAATCTTGTACGGGCTCGAGAGCATTTCCTTCCAGTGCGAAATCCAGCCAACAGTACGTGCCAGGGCGAAGATCACGGTGAACATGCTGGTTGGAATGCCGATCGCCTTGAGGATGATCCCCGAGTAGAAGTCGACGTTCGGGTACAGCGAGCGTTCGATGAAGTACGGGTCGGTCAGGGCGATCTCTTCCAGGCGCATGGCCAGTTCGAGTTGCGGATCGTTGTTGATGCCCAGTTCCTTCAATACTTCGTCGCAGGTCTGCTTCATTACAGTCGCGCGAGGGTCGCGGTTCTTGTAGACGCGGTGACCGAAGCCCATCAGCTTGAACGGATCGTTCTTGTCCTTGGCCTTGGCGATGAATTTGTCGATGTTCGAGACATCGCCGATTTCATCGAGCATGGTCAGTACGGCTTCGTTCGCACCGCCGTGGGCAGGGCCCCACAGTGCGGCGATACCGGCGGCGATACAGGCGAACGGGTTGGCACCCGAAGAACCGGCCAGACGCACGGTAGAGGTCGACGCGTTCTGCTCGTGGTCGGCGTGGAGGATAAAGATCCGGTCCATGGCCTTGGCGAGCACCGGGCTGATCGGTTTGATCTCGCACGGAGTGTTGAACATCATGTGCAGGAAGTTTTCCGCGTACGTCAGGTCGTTGCGCGGGTACATCATGGGTTGGCCCATGGAGTACTTGTAAACCATCGCTGCCAGGGTCGGCATCTTGGCAACCAGACGGATCGCGGAGATTTCGCGATGCTGCGGGTTATTGATGTCCAGGGAGTCGTGGTAGAAGGCCGAGAGGGCGCCGACTACACCGCACATGACGGCCATCGGGTGGGCGTCGCGACGGAAACCGTTGAAGAAGGTTTTCAGCTGCTCGTGAACCATGGTGTGGTTTTTCACGGTGCTGACGAACTGGGCCTTCTGTTCTGCCGTCGGCAATTCGCCGTTGAGCAGCAGGTAGCAGGTTTCCAGGTAGTCCGACTTTTCAGCCAGCTGTTCGATCGGGTAGCCGCGGTGCAGCAGAATGCCGTTGTCGCCGTCGATATAGGTGATTTTCGACTCGCACGAGGCGGTCGACATGAAACCCGGGTCGAACGTGAAGCGGCCCGTGGCCGTCAGGCTCCGAACATCGATTACATCGGGACCAACGGTGCCGGTTAAAATGGGCAGCTCGACGGGGGCTGCGCCCTCGATGATCAACTGCGCTTTTTTGTCAGCCATGTGGCCTCCTATTTATGCTTGAACCATCAGACAGACCCCCCACGCAGGGCCCGCACCACTATAGTGAGATAAATTCGAATGTCAATTTGCCTAAAGTCTTGCTCCAGAAGGCTTTAAGCGCACTTTTTCCTCGAAATTGACTGCCATTTACGCCTTTTATGCGACTTGTGCAATCCGCTATTGGGGGTAGGTGAACGCGTTGTCATTAGTAGCCTAACTGTCTATACTCGGCCACCGACCGCCAAGGGCTTTTGGGCTTGCTTTCATTGGGGGTCGCATCCCTGGGTGGTGGTTACCTGACCAGTGCACTCCCCAACAACTTTGCCCTGATTGTTAGGGGCTCTTCAGTGTGAAAAAAAAGCCGTGAAAAGCCAACGACCTGTAAACCTAGACCTAAGGACCATCAAACTCCCAGTCACTGCTTACACGTCCATTCTTCACCGTATCTCCGGTGTCATCCTCTTCGTGTGCCTTGCCATCATGCTTTATGCATTGGACAAGTCGCTGAGCTCCGAGGAAGGCTTCGGTCAGGTGAAAGCGTGTCTGACCAGTCCGCTAGCCAAGCTAGTGATTTGGGGCATCCTGTCCGCTCTGCTGTATCACCTGGTAGCCGGTGTGCGCCACTTGATCATGGACATGGGCATCGGTGAGACGCTGGAAGGCGGCAAACTGGGCTCGAAAATCGTTATCGCCGTTTCCGTGGTGGTAATCGTTCTGGCAGGAGTCTGGATATGGTAACTAACGTCACTAACCTGTCGCGTTCGGGCCTCTATGACTGGATGGCGCAACGTGTGTCTGCGGTCGTTCTCGCGGCTTACTTCATCTTTCTGATCGGATACATCGTCGCCAACCCTGGCCTCGAGTATGCCCAGTGGCATGAACTGTTCGCCCACAACGGAATGCGTATTTTCAGCCTGCTGGCCCTTGTTGCTCTGGGCGCTCACGCCTGGGTCGGCATGTGGACCATCGCGACCGACTACCTGACGCCGATGGCGTTCGGCAAGTCCGCAACGGCAATACGTTTCCTTTTCCAGGCAGTTTGCGGCGTTGCGATGTTCGCTTACTTCGTCTGGGGTGTGCAGATTCTCTGGGGTATCTGAGTCATGGCTAACATTCCAACGATTTCTTTCGACGCCATCATTATTGGTGGTGGCGGTGCCGGCATGCGCGCTGCGCTGCAGCTGGCACAGGGCGGGCACAAGACTGCGGTGATCACCAAGGTTTTCCCGACCCGTTCGCACACTGTTTCCGCCCAGGGCGGCATCACTTGCGCCATCGCGTCCGCTGACCCGAACGATGACTGGCGCTGGCACATGTACGATACCGTCAAGGGTTCCGACTACATCGGTGACCAGGACGCGATCGAATACATGTGTCAGGAAGGCCCGGCTGCGGTGTTCGAGCTGGACCACATGGGTCTGCCGTTCTCGCGTACCGAACAAGGCCGTATCTACCAGCGTCCGTTCGGCGGTCAGTCCAAGGACTACGGCAAGGGCGGTCAGGCTGCACGTACTTGCGCCGCTTCCGACCGTACCGGTCACGCGCTGCTGCACACCCTTTATCAGGGCAACCTGAAAGCTGGCACCACGTTCCTCAATGAGTACTACGCTGTCGATCTGGTGAAAAACCAGGAAGGCGAGTTCGTGGGTGTGATCGCGATCTGCATCGAAACCGGCGAAACTTCGTACATCCGCGCCAAGGCCACCGTATTGGCCACTGGCGGTGCAGGCCGTATCTACGCCTCCACCACCAATGCCCTGATCAACACCGGTGACGGCGTTGGCATGGCCCTGCGTGCCGGCGTGCCGGTGCAGGACATCGAAATGTGGCAGTTCCACCCGACCGGCATCGCCGGCGCCGGTGTACTGGTGACCGAAGGTTGCCGTGGTGAAGGTGGATACCTGATCAACAAGCACGGCGAGCGTTTCATGGAGCGTTATGCTCCGAACGCCAAAGACCTTGCCGGTCGTGACGTGGTTGCCCGTTCGATGGTTAAGGAAATCATCGCCGGCAACGGCTGCGGTCCGAATGGCGACCACGTAATGCTCAAACTCGACCACCTGGGCGAGGAAGTGCTGCACAGCCGTCTGCCAGGCATCTGCGAACTGTCGAAGACGTTTGCACACGTTGACCCGGTGGTTGCGCCGGTTCCGGTTGTTCCGACCTGCCACTACATGATGGGCGGCGTTGCCACCAACATTCATGGCCAGGCGATCACCCAGAACGCCGAAGGTCAGGACCAGATCATTCCTGGCCTGTTCGCGGTCGGTGAAGTGGCTTGCGTATCGGTTCACGGTGCCAACCGTCTGGGCGGCAACTCGCTGCTCGACCTGGTGGTATTCGGTCGCGCTGCCGGCCTGCACCTGGAAAAGGCCCTGACCGACGGCATCGAATACGACGACGCTACCGAGTCCGACATCGAAGCTGCCCTGTCGCGCCTGAACGCGCTGAACAACCGTACCGACGGTGAAGACGTTGCGACCCTGCGTCGCGAGCTGCAAAGCTGCATGCAGAACTACTTCGGCGTATTCCGTACCGGCGAGTACATGCAGAAAGGCATCGCTCAGCTTGCTGACCTGCGTGCCCGCATCGCCAACGTGAAGATCAACGACAAGTCGCAGGCGTTCAACACTGCACGAATCGAAGCGCTGGAGCTGCAAAACCTGCTGGAAGTGGCTGAAGCTACCGCCATCGCGGCCGAAGTACGTAAAGAGTCCCGCGGCGCGCACGCCCGTGAAGACTTTGAAGACCGTGACGACGAAAACTGGCTGTGCCACACCCTGTACTTCCCGGGTGACAAGCGCGTCACCAAGCGTGCCGTCAACTTCTCGCCGAAGACTGTTCCGACTTTCGAACCTAAAGTCCGGACTTATTAAGGGGTGACCGCCATGTTGCAAGTCAGTGTTTATCGCTACAACCCTGATCAGGACGCTGCGCCGTTCATGCAGGACTTCCAGGTCGATACCGGTGGTAAAGACCTGATGGTGCTCGACGTGCTGGCCCTGATCAAAGAGCAGGACGAGGGTTTCTCCTATCGTCGCTCTTGCCGTGAAGGCGTCTGCGGCTCCGACGGCATGAACATCAACGGCAAGAACGGCCTGGCGTGCATCACGCCGCTGTCCGCCGTTGTAAAAGGTAACAAGTTGATCGTTCGTCCATTGCCAGGTCTGCCGGTTATCCGTGACCTGGTCGTCGATATGAGCATCTTCTACAAGCAATACGAGAAGGTGAAGCCTTACCTGCAGAACGACACGCCGGCTCCGGCCATCGAACGTCTGCAGTCGCCGGAAGAACGTGAAAAGCTCGACGGTCTGTACGAGTGCATCCTGTGCGCCTGCTGCTCGACTTCTTGCCCATCGTTCTGGTGGAACCCTGACAAGTTCCTCGGTCCTGCTGCACTGCTGCAAGCCTACCGCTTCCTGGCTGACAGCCGTGACACCAAGACCAGCGAGCGTCTGGCTTCGCTCGATGACCCGTTCAGCGTTTTCCGCTGCCGGGGCATCATGAACTGCGTCAACGTATGTCCGAAAGGCCTGAACCCGACTAAGGCCATCGGTCACATCCGTAACATGTTGCTCTCGAGCGGCGTGTGATTCAGCTGCTGTAACGTTGCACCGTAGAGGCTGTGGCGCGGGCTTCAACCCGCGTCATGGCTATAACCAGAGCAGTAGCCACAAGCTGCCGCTCTTATTTTGAAGAAATGAGACAAGCAGGGGCATCCGGGCTGGTACCCGGACTATCAGTGTGATCCTAAGTGGCTTGTTTTAGTCGCTGCATTCGGACTTCTGCAAGTTTGCTCGGTGTCGACGCCGATGGTGTTCCCCTAACCGAGGGTGACCAAGCATGCAAGAAAGCGTGATGCAGCGCATGTGGAACAGCGCCTACCTTTCAGGTGGAAACGCTGCCTATGTGGAAGAGCTTTATGAGCTCTACCTGCACGACCCTAACGCTGTGCCAGAAGAGTGGCGCACCTACTTTCAGAAGTTGCCAGCCGACGGCAACTCTGCCACTGATGTTTCGCACTCCACGATTCGCGATCATTTCGTGCTGCTGGCAAAGAACCAGCGCCGCGCCCAACCGGTTTCCGCCGGCAGCGTGAGCAGTGAGCACGAGAAGAAGCAAGTTGAAGTGTTGCGATTGATCCAGGCCTACCGTATGCGTGGCCACCAGGCAGCCCAGCTTGACCCGCTGGGACTGTGGCAGCGTCCTGCACCTGCAGACCTGTCGATCAATCATTACGGCTTGACCAATGCCGATCTTGATACGACCTTCCGTGCCGGCGACCTGTTCATCGGCAAAGAGGAAGCGAGCCTACGCGAAATTCACGAAGCGTTGCAGCAGACATATTGCCGCACCATCGGCGCTGAATTCACGCACATCACCGATTCCGAGCAGCGCCAGTGGTTCCAGCAGCGTCTGGAAAGCGTGCGTGGTCGTCCGACGTACTCCGCCGACATCAAGAGCCACCTGCTTGAGCGCGTGACCGCCGGTGAAGGCCTGGAAAAATACCTCGGTACCAAATACCCGGGCACCAAGCGTTTCGGTCTGGAAGGCGGCGAAAGCCTGATTCCGATGCTCGACGAACTGATCCAGCGTTCCGGCTCGTACGGCACCAAGGAAGTCGTCATCGGCATGGCCCACCGTGGCCGTCTGAACGTGCTGGTCAACACCTTCGGCAAGAACCCGCGCGAGCTGTTCGACGAGTTCGAAGGCAAGAAGAAGGTCGAGCTGGGTTCCGGTGACGTGAAATACCACCAGGGTTTCTCGTCCAACGTGATGACCGCCGGCGGTGAAGTTCACCTGGCCATGGCGTTCAACCCGTCCCACCTGGAGATCGTTTCTCCGGTGGTCGAAGGTTCGGTGCGTGCCCGTCAGGACCGTCGTAACGACGCGACCGGCGAGAAAGTGCTGCCGATCTCCATCCACGGTGACGCGGCATTCGCCGGTCAGGGCGTGGTCATGGAAACCTTCCAGATGTCGCAGACCCGCGGTTTCAAGACCGGCGGTACCGTGCACATCGTAATCAACAACCAGGTGGGTTTCACCATCAGCAACCCGCTGGACTCGCGCTCCACCGAGTACGCCACCGACGTTGCCAAGATGATCCAGGCGCCGATCCTCCATGTAAATGGCGATGATCCGGAAGCCGTGCTGTTCGTAACCCAGCTCGCCATCGACTACCGCATGCAGTTCAAGCGTGACGTGGTGATCGATCTGGTCTGCTACCGTCGTCGCGGCCACAACGAGGCCGACGAGCCAAGCGGCACCCAGCCACTGATGTATCAGCAGATCACCAAGCAGCGCACCACCCGTGAGCTGTACGCCGATCGTCTGACCCAGGCCGGTGTCCTCGACGCTGAACGTGTTCAGGCCAAGGTCGACGAATACCGCAACGCGCTTGACAACGGTCTGCACGTGGTGAAATCGCTGGTCAAAGAGCCGAACAAAGAGCTGTTCGTCGACTGGCGTCCGTATCTGGGCCACGCCTGGACTGCGCGTCATGACACGCGTTTCGATCTGAAAACCCTGCAAGAGCTGTCCGCCAAGCTGCTGGAAATCCCGGAAGGCTTCGTGGTCCAGCGTCAGGTCGCGAAGATCTACGAAGACCGTCAGAAGATGCAAGCCGGCGGCCTGCCGATCAACTGGGGTTACGCCGAAACCATGGCGTACGCGACCCTGGCGTTCGAAGGTCACCCGATTCGCATGACCGGTCAGGACATCGGCCGCGGTACGTTCTCGCACCGTCACGCTGTGCTGCACAACCAGAAAGACGCGGGCACCTACATTCCGCTGCAGAACCTGTACGACGGTCAGCCACGCTTCGACCTGTACGACTCGTTCCTCTCGGAAGAAGCGGTACTGGCCTTCGAATATGGCTACTCGACCACCACGCCAAACGCGCTGGTGATCTGGGAAGCACAGTTCGGCGACTTCGCCAACGGTGCGCAGGTCGTGATCGACCAGTTCATCACCAGCGGTGAGCACAAGTGGGGCCGTCTCTGCGGTCTGACCATGTTGCTGCCACACGGTTATGAAGGTCAGGGCCCTGAGCACAGCTCGGCACGTCTTGAGCGTTACCTGCAGCTGTGCGCCGAGCACAACATTCAGGTGTGCATGCCGACCACGCCGGCACAGATCTACCACTTGCTGCGCCGCCAGGTGATCCGCCCGCTGCGCAAGCCGCTGGTCGTGCTGACGCCGAAGTCGCTGCTGCGCCACAAGCTGGCCATCTCGACGCTGGAAGATCTGGCCGAAGGTTCGTTCCAGACCGTGATCCCGGAAATCGACGCACTGGACCCGAAAAAGGTCGAGCGCGTGGTTCTGTGCAGCGGCAAGGTCTACTACGACCTGCTGGAAAAACGCCGTGCCGAAGGCCGCGAAGATATCGCCATCGTGCGTATCGAGCAGCTGTATCCGTTCCCTGAGGACGACTTGAAGGAAGTCCTGGCTCCGTACACCAACGTCAAGCATGCCGTGTGGTGCCAGGAAGAGCCGATGAATCAGGGTGCCTGGTACTGCAGCCAGCATCACTTGCGTCGCAGCATCGCAAACCTCGACAGGACTCTCGTACTTGAGTACGCGGGCCGTGAGGCTTCGGCTGCACCTGCTTGTGGTTACGCATCGATGCACGCCGAGCAGCAGGAAAAACTGCTGCAAGACGCGTTTACCGTTTAACGCCTTCGCGCTGACTGAAACCGAATTTTAAGGACCCACAGATAATGGCTATCGAAATCAAAGCCCCGTCATTCCCGGAATCGGTTGCCGATGGCACCGTTGCCACCTGGCACAAGAAACCAGGCGAGGCCGTCAAGCGTGACGACCTGATCGTCGACATCGAGACCGACAAGGTCGTGCTCGAAGTATTGGCCGAAGCCGACGGCGTGCTGGGCGCAATCGTTGCCGAAGAGGGCGCTACCGTTCTGTCGAACCAGGTCCTGGGCTCGATCGAAGAGGGCAGCGCTGCTGCCGCTGCTCCAGCCGCCGCTGCTCCGGCCGCTACTGCCGCTGCCGCACCGGCTGCTGCCGATGGCGAAGACGACCCGATCGCGGCTCCCGCTGCACGCAAGCTGGCTGAAGAGAACGGCATCAACATCGCTTCCGTTGCCGGCACCGGCAAGGGCGGTCGTGTGACCAAGGAAGACGTGGTTGCCGCTGTTGCCGCGAAGAAAGCCGCTCCGGCTGCCGCGCCTGCCAAGGCTGCTGCTCCTTCGGCCGCTGCGCCAGTGTTCGCCGCTGGCGACCGCGTCGAGAAGCGCGTTCCGATGACCCGCGTTCGCGCCACCGTGGCCAAGCGTCTGGTCGAAGCGCAATCGAACATGGCCATGCTGACCACCTTCAACGAAGTCGACATGACCGAAGTCATGGCCCTGCGTTCGAAGTACAAGGACCTGTTCGAGAAGTCCCACAACGGCGTGCGACTGGGCTTCATGTCGTTCTTCGTCAAAGCAGCTACCGAGGCGCTGAAGCGCTTCCCGGCTGTCAACGCTTCGATCGACGGCGGCGACATCGTTTACCACGGCTACGCGGACATCGGCGTTGCCGTTTCCAGCGACCGTGGCCTGGTTGTTCCGGTTCTGCGTAACGCCGAGCTGATGAGCCTGGCGGAAATCGAAGGCGGCATCGCCACGTTCGGCAAGAAAGCCCGTGACGGCAAACTGTCGATGGACGAGATGACCGGTGGTACCTTCACCATCACCAACGGTGGTACCTTCGGTTCGATGATGTCGACGCCGATCGTCAACCCGCCGCAGGCAGCGATTCTGGGCATGCACAACATCATCCAGCGTCCTATGGCCATCAACGGTCAGGTCGTGATCCGTCCGATGATGTACCTGGCACTGTCCTACGATCACCGTCTGATCGATGGCAAAGAAGCTGTGACCTTCCTGGTGACCATCAAGAACCTGCTGGAAGATCCGGCTCGTCTGTTGCTGGATATCTAAGAAACAGCTGCAAGCTTTCAGCTACAAGCCTCAAGCTCAAGACGAGCCGGTGGGCTTGCAGCTTGAAGCTTGCGGCTTGTAGCTTTATTGCTAAAGAGGATTTTTTGAATGTCGCAGAAATTTGACGTAGTAGTGATCGGTGCTGGCCCTGGTGGCTACGTAGCCGCCATCAAGGCCGCGCAACTGGGCCTGAGCACTGCCTGCATCGAGAAGTACACCGACGCTGAAGGCAAGCAAGCCCTGGGCGGCACCTGCCTGAACGTGGGTTGCATTCCGTCCAAGGCACTGCTCGACAGCTCCTGGAAGTACAAGGAAGCGAAAGAAAGCTTCAACGTTCACGGCATCTCGACTGGCGAAGTCAAAATGGACGTCGCTGCGATGGTTGGCCGCAAGGCTGGCATCGTCAAGAACCTGACCGGCGGTGTTGCCACCCTGTTCAAGGCCAACGGCGTTACCTCGATCCAGGGCCACGGCAAGCTGCTGGCTGGCAAGAAAGTCGAAGTCACCAAGCCGGACGGCTCGGTTGAAGTCATCGAAGCGGAAAACGTCATCCTCGCGCCAGGTTCGCGTCCGATCGACATTCCACCGGCTCCGGTTGACCAGAAAGTCATCGTCGATTCGACCGGTGCTCTGGAATTCCAGTCCGTACCTAAACGTCTGGGCGTAATCGGCGCTGGCGTGATCGGTCTCGAGCTGGGTTCGGTATGGTCGCGTCTGGGTGCAGAAGTGACTGTGCTCGAAGCGCTGGATACCTTCCTGATGGCAGCGGACACCGCGGTTTCCAAGGAAGCGCTGAAAACCCTGACCAAACAGGGTCTGGACATCAAGCTGGGCGCTCGCGTGACCGGTTCGAAAGTCAACGGCGAAGAAGTCGTGGTGAACTACACCGACGCCAACGGCGAGCAGACCATTACGTTCGACAAGCTGATCGTAGCCGTTGGTCGCCGTCCAGTGACCACTGATCTGCTCGCAGCCGACAGCGGCGTAGCCCTCGACGAGCGCGGTTTCATCGCCGTCGACGAGCACTGCGTGACCGCCGTACCGGGCGTATTCGCCATCGGTGACGTGGTTCGCGGCATGATGCTGGCGCACAAGGCGTCCGAAGAAGGCATCATGGTCGTCGAGCGCATCAAGGGCCACAAGGCTCAGATGAACTATGATTTGATCCCTTCGGTTATTTATACTCACCCGGAAATCGCGTGGGTTGGCAAAACCGAGCAGGCGCTGAAGGCCGAAGGCGTTGAAGTCAACGTCGGTACCTTCCCGTTCGCAGCTTCCGGCCGTGCCATGGCCGCGAACGATACCGGTGGTTTCGTCAAGGTCATCGCCGATGCCAAGACCGACCGCGTATTGGGCGTGCACGTGATTGGCCCGAGCGCTGCAGAACTGGTTCAGCAGGGCGCGATCGGTATGGAATTCGGCACCAGCGCTGAAGACCTGGGCATGATGGTCTTCTCCCATCCGACCCTGTCAGAAGCCTTGCACGAAGCTGCTCTGGCAGTGAATGGCGGTGCCATCCACGTTGCCAACCGCAAGAAGCGTTAACTGAATAATAAGAAACCACGGCGGTAGCGGCCCGTCGTGAGCCTTGCGAGCAAGACTCACCGCGGAATGTCCGCCGGACGCAGTCTTGCGTAGCGCAGCTACGCAAGCAGCAGTCACAGGTGGCGCGGCACTCAAACGAGCGCAGCGCCGAATGCGCAGTACCTAACGAAGACGGTAAAAAGCATGAATCTTCACGAGTATCAGGGTAAGCAGCTGTTCGCTGAATACGGCCTGCCAGTTTCCACTGGTTATGCAGTAGACACCCCGGAAGCAGCAGCAGAAGCTTGCGACAAAATCGGCGGCAGCGAGTGGGTTGTCAAAGCCCAGGTCCACGCCGGTGGTCGCGGTAAAGCGGGCGGCGTAAAGCTGGTTCGCAGCAAAGAAGACGCCAAAGCCTTCGCACAGCAGTGGCTGGGCAAGCGTCTGGTGACTTACCAGACTGACGCCAACGGCCAGCCAGTCACCAAGATCCTGGTTGAATCGTGCACTGATATCGCTAAAGAGCTGTACCTGGGCGCTGTCGTTGACCGTTCGAGCCGTCGCATCGTGTTCATGGCTTCCACCGAAGGTGGCGTGGACATCGAGAAAATCGCTCACGACACGCCAGAAAAAATTCTCAAGGCCACTATCGATCCACTGGTTGGCGCTCAGCCATCCCAGGGTCGCGAGCTGGCATTCCAGCTGGGTCTGGAAGGCAAGCAGGTCACTCAGTTCGCCAAGATCTTCGTTGGTCTGGCCAAGCTGTTCAAAGACCACGATCTGGCTCTGCTGGAAGTGAACCCGCTGGTGATCAAGGCTGACGGCGATCTGCACTGCCTGGACGCGAAGATCAACATCGACGCCAACGCCATGTACCGTCAGCCTAAGCTGAAGGCTTTCCACGATCCGTCGCAGGACGATCCGCGCGAAGCGCACGCTGCCAAGTTCGAACTGAACTACGTAGCACTGGAAGGCAACATCGGCTGCATGGTCAACGGTGCCGGTCTGGCCATGGGTACCATGGACATCGTCAACCTGCACGGCGGCAAGCCAGCCAACTTCCTCGACGTAGGCGGTGGTGCTACCAAAGAACGCGTGACCGAAGCATTCAAGATCATCCTGTCCGACAGCAATGTCGCTGCAGTACTGGTCAACATCTTCGGCGGCATCGTTCGCTGCGACATGATTGCCGAAGGCATCATCGGCGCTGTGAAAGAAGTCGGCGTGAAAATCCCGGTTGTTGTTCGTCTTGAAGGCAACAACGCTGAACTGGGCGCTAAAGTACTGGCAGAAAGCGGTTTGAACATCATCGCTGCTACCAGCCTGACCGACGCTGCTCAACAAGTCGTTAAAGCTGCGGAGGGCAAGTAATGAGCGTCCTGATCAATAAAGACACCAAAGTCATCTGCCAGGGTTTCACCGGCGCGCAGGGTACTTTCCACTCCGAACAAGCCATTGCCTACGGCACTAAAATGGTTGGCGGCGTGACTCCGGGCAAGGGTGGTACCACTCACCTGAACCTGCCAGTGTTCAACACTGTGAAAGAAGCCGTAGAAGCCACTGGCGCCACCGCCAGCGTGATCTACGTACCGGCTCCTTTCTGCAAGGACTCGATCCTGGAAGCGGCATTCGGCGGCATCAAGCTGATCGTGTGCATCACCGAAGGCATTCCTACCCTGGACATGCTGGATGCCAAAGTTAAGTGCGACGAGCTGGGTGTAGTCCTGATCGGCCCTAACTGCCCAGGCGTGATCACCCCAGGCGAATGCAAGATCGGCATCATGCCAGGTCACATTCACTTGCCAGGCAAGGTCGGTATCGTTTCGCGTTCCGGCACCCTGACCTACGAAGCTGTGAAGCAGACCACTGACGCCGGTTTCGGTCAGTCGACTTGCGTCGGCATCGGTGGTGACCCGATCCCGGGTTCGAACTTCATCGACATCCTGAAGCTGTTCCAGGAAGACCCGCAGACCGAAGCGATCGTGATGATCGGTGAAATCGGCGGTTCGGCTGAAGAAGAAGCGGCTGCCTACATCAAGGCTAACGTGACCAAGCCGGTTGTTTCCTACATCGCAGGTGTGACTGCTCCTCCGGGCAAGCGCATGGGCCATGCTGGCGCAATCATCTCTGGCGGCAAAGGCACTGCAGACGAGAAATTCGCTGCTCTGCAAGACGCAGGCGTGAAAACCGTGCGTTCGCTGGCAGACATCGGCAAGGCCCTGGCCGAGCTGACTGGCTGGGAAGTGAAGAAGTAAGCTTCGGCTGACTTTTTAGCTCCAGCAACAAAGGCCACCTTCGGGTGGCCTTTGTCGTTCAAGAGCAGCGGCAAGCTGCAAGTTTTCAACGGCAAGCGCTCGTCTCGCAGCTGAAAACTTGTAGCTTGCCGCTGCTTTTATTATGTAAATGCGACACGGAAACGTCGCGTATCGGATAGTTCGCCCTCTAACAGTGCGTTTTCGTGCCGGATTCGTTAGGCTGGCGGCCATTTTGCAGTGCGTCGCCCACAAGGCAGCCACGCAGCTTTACAGGTCAGTCCCATACGGATCGACAGCATTTCCCTAATCCCACAGGGCAATCCCCCTCTAAATTCCGATTTCAGTAGTGTGGTATTACCTTAATGAAAGTTTTGAAAGGTCAGGACATCCTGGCACTTGGTTTTATGACGTTTGCCCTGTTCGTAGGGGCCGGTAACATCATCTTCCCGCCGATCGTCGGCTTGCAGGCCGGACCTCACGTCTGGATGGCTGCACTGGGCTTTCTGATCACCGCAGTCGGTCTGCCGGTGATTACTGTTGTTGCGCTGGCCAAGGTCGGTGGTGCGATGGATGCGTTGAGCAGCCCGATCGGCAAGATCGCCGGTGGCATTCTTGCGGCGGCGTGCTATCTGGCCGTCGGCCCACTATTCGCCACGCCGCGTACCGCTACGGTGTCGTTCGAAGTGGGTCTGGCGCCACTGACCGGCGAAAGCCCGTTGGCGCTGTTCCTGTACAGCTCGGTGTACTTCCTGCTGGTGTTCTTCATTTCCCTGTACCCGGGGCGTTTGCTGGACACCGTTGGCCGTTTCCTCGCGCCGCTGAAGATCATTGCGCTCGCGGTACTCGGTATCGCCGCGTTCGCCTTGCCGGCCGGTGATATCGGCCACGGCACGCCCGAGTATGTTGCCGCGCCGTTCTCCCAGGGTTTCATCAATGGTTATCTGACCATGGATACCCTTGGTGCACTGGTGTTCGGCATCGTCATCGTCAACGCGATCCGTTCTCGTGGCGTCGAGTCGCCCAAGCTGATCACCCGTTACGCGATCATCGCCGGGCTGATTGCCGGTGTCGGTCTGGCGCTGGTGTATGTCAGCCTGTTCCGTCTTGGTTCCGGCAGCCATGAAGTAGCGGTCGGTGCGACCAACGGCGCGGCGGTCTTGCACGCTTATGTGCAACACACTTTTGGCTCGCTGGGCAGCGGTTTCCTCGCCGTGCTGATTTCGCTGGCGTGTCTGGTGACTGCGGTCGGCCTGACCTGCGCCTGTGCCGAATACTTCAGCCGCGTGTTGCCGCTGTCGTACAAGACGCTGGTGATCATCCTCGCGGCGTTCTCGCTGCTGGTGTCCAACCTGGGCCTGACCAAACTGATCGCCTTCTCGATCCCGGTACTGACCGCGATCTACCCGCCGTGCATCGTGCTGGTGGCGCTGAGCTTCTGCAAAGACTTCTGGCATGAGCATGGCCGCATTCTTGGCCCGGTGATGTTGGTGTCGTTCGTCTTCGGCAGCATCGACGCGCTGAAAGGCGCCGGTCTGGCTGACTGGCTGCCAACCCAGCTCAGCCACCTGCCGCTGAGCGAGCAGGGGCTGGCCTGGCTGGTGCCGTGCGTGATGACGCTGGTGGTTGCTGTGGTGTGCGATCGCCTGCTGGGCAAGCGCAGCGAAGCGGTTGCCTGACCTGTTCTGATCCGCCACAAGCGGATCCCGCAGGATTAAACGGAAATGCCCCGTATCAATCGATACGGGGCATTTTTTATGCGCAGGAGGCAGTGTCTTTTTGGCTGAGCTAACGTCGAAGGGTTGCGTCGCTTTTATGCAGGAGTGAGCCTGCTCGCGATAGCGGTATGTCAGTCACCGTTAAAGTTGCCTGACATACCGCTATCGCGAGCAGGCTCACTCCTACAGGTACAGCATCTATATTCACAGGGATTTGCATGTCGTTCATCCAAGCCAATCTGATCCATCTGCTCGCCGCGCTCTGGTTTGTCATCTGCTGGGGCGGTTACACCCGTTATGCCACCTGGAAGGCCCGCGACACGGCATGTCTGGCCAGCGTGTTGCACCTGTATCGCGAAGACTGGATGCGCCGCATGCTGCTGCGTGACAACCGTATTGCCGACGCCAGCGTGATTGGCAACCTGGAACGCAACGCCTCGTTCTTCGCCTCCAGCACGTTGATCATCCTCGCCGGTATTCTCACGGTGCTCGGTGCGTCTGACCGGGCTGTGTCGCTGTTGGCGGACATTCCCATGGTCCAGCAGGCGTCGCAGGGCATGTCGGAAATCAAGTTGCTGTGCCTGGCGCTGGTGTTCGTCTATGCCTTTTTCACCTTCAGTTGGTGCATGCGCCAGTACAACTTTGCGGCGATTCTGGTCGGTTCGGCGCCGATGGTCGGTGAGCGGCATGTTTCCGAGCAGGAGCGCAAAGCCTTCGCCTCGCGTGCGGCACGGGTGATTTCGATGGCGGCCAACCAGTTCAACTTCGGTTTGCGCTCGTATTACTTCGGCATGAGCATGCTGGCCTGGTTCGTCAGCCCGTGGCTGTTCATGTTGATGAGCGCGGGTGTGGTGGTGGTGTTGTATCGCCGCGAATTTCATTCCGACGTACTCGACGTCATGGTCTATACCCCTACCGAGGCACCTGTGCCTGACACCAATAAAGAGGCCGCTTGATGAGTATTCCGTTCTGGTGTGTGTTTATCAGCGCATTGCTGATTTATATCGCGCGTTTGCCCGTGGGCAAGGCGATGAAAGAGCAGGGCGGGTATGACAATCACCTGCCGCGCCAGCAACAGGCGCAATTGACCGGTTACGGCGCACGCGCATTGGCGGCGCATCAGAACAGTATCGAAGCGTTCATCCTGTTCGCGGCCGGCGTACTGATGGCGCATACCACGCAAACGGCGGGATGGTTGATCAATGCATTGGCGATCATCTTCGTGATCGCGCGGGTTCTGTACTTGTGGTTCTACCTGGCGGATCTGCCGAAGTTGCGCAGTCTGGTCTGGCTGGTCGGCTTAGTGTCTTCGTTGTTGCTGATGATTAGTCCGACTTTTAGAACGGTTCTGTTGTAAGCGGCCATTGCCCCGAATCCCGGACAAAAGAAAACCCGCACTTGGCGGGTTTTCTTTTACTGCGTCAAAAGCGCTTTATTGCTTCTTGGCAGCTTCGTCTTGTGCGGCAGCGTTCGATTCAGCCTGAGCTTTGGCAGCTTCGGCGTTTTCTTTCGCAGCGTCGTTCACTTTATCCTGAGCTTTGTTCATGTCCTGCTGAGCTTGCTCAGCGTGCTGGTTGGCATCTTGAGCTTTGTCCTCGGATTTTTTATCGCAGGCAGCGAGACCGAGGGAAGCGGTCAACATCAAGGCAATAGCTAAAGTCTTACGCATGGGGTGTTTCTCCTTATGGAAAATAACTACTGGCCTTAAGAACTCGGGGCTGCGGGTTAAGTTCCTCATTTGTTTCAGATATATAAGTTTGTTTTATCACGGAACTTTTGCCGCTTTTCCCACTACTGGCAAAAGGCTTTAACGCGAGTAATGATCAAATGGCTGAAAACAGCGTTTTTGAGCGCGCGACGCGGTTTCTCTCGGCGTTGCGCCACTGTCAGGTGCTGGGGTTAAAGGTGCAGAGCGCCTCCAGCGAAGGCCTGACGGTGATCCTGCCCTACAGTGCGCAGATCGTCGGTAACCCGCAAACCGGGGTGATTCATGGCGGCGCGATTACCTCGCTGATGGACACGGCCTGCGGCATGTCGACCTTGTGCGTGCTGCCGGAATTCGAAGTCTGCCCAACCCTCGATCTGCGCATCGATTACATGCACGCCGCCGAGCCGCATAAAGATGTCTATGGCTTTGCCCAGTGCTACCGAGTCACCACTGACGTGATTTTCGCCCGCGGATTCGCCTACCAGGACGATCCCGAACAACCCATTGCCCACGTTGTCGGCACGTTCATGCGGATGGGCAAGGCGCTCAAAGGCACTCAGGGCTTTGGCGGCGCAATCAAGGGAGTCAAGCCGTGAGCGATGATCTCAAGCAGCAATTGCAGCTGGCCCATGCGCAAGGCGACTATGGGCCGTTGCTGAAGCTGATCCCCTACGCCGGCCTGATCGGCATCGAGTGCTCGCGGGTAGGCGATGAGCTGCTGTTCAAGCTGCCGGCGAACAAGGACAACATTGGTAACCCTTTATTGCCGGCGATCCATGGCGGGGTGATTGCCGGGTTCATGGAGCTGGCGGCCGCCCTGCATCTGCTGATTTTCACTGGCGCCCCGGGCGTGCCGAAGATCATCGACTTTTCCCTCGACTACCTGCGCGCCGGGCAGTTTCGCGACACATGGGCCAAATGCCAGGTCTGCCGGCAGGGGCGTCGGGTTGCCAATGTGGCGATCACCGCCTGGCAAACGACCGAGGCTGAACCGATTGCCACTGCGCGTGCGCACTTCAAAATCGATGAACCCTTGAAATCCTGAACGGCGCCCCAAACTCAGATGACAACCCGCCGCCGACCATTCGGGTCACGGCCACTGCCATCTGATTGGAGTTTGATGACCATGAGTGTGGAAACTCAAAAGGAAACCCTGGGCTTCCAGACCGAGGTAAAGCAGCTGCTGCACCTCATGATCCATTCGCTGTATTCGAACAAGGAAATCTTCCTGCGCGAATTGATCTCGAACGCCTCTGACGCTGTCGACAAGCTGCGCTTCGAAGCGCTGGCCAAGCCAGAGTTGCTCGAGGGCGGCGCTGACCTGAAAATCCGTGTGAGCTTCGACAAGGACGCCAAGACCGTCACTCTCGAAGACAACGGTATCGGCATGAACCGTGACGATGTGATCACCCACCTGGGGACCATCGCCAAGTCCGGCACTGCCGATTTCATGAAAAACCTGTCCGGCGATCAGAAGAAGGATTCGCACCTGATCGGTCAGTTCGGCGTGGGTTTCTACTCCGCGTTCATCGTTGCCGACAAGGTTGACGTCTACAGCCGTCGCGCCGGCACTGCTGCCAGCGAAGGCGTGCACTGGTCGTCGAAAGGCGAGGGCGAGTTCGAAGTCGCCAACATCGACAAGCCAGAGCGCGGTACCCGCATCGTCCTGCATCTGAAATCCGGTGAAGACGAGTTCGCCGATGGCTGGCGTCTGCGCAACATCATCAAAAAGTATTCCGACCACATCGCGCTGCCGATCGAGCTGCCGAAAGAAGTCACCGCGGCTGAAGGCGAAGAGGCTCCTGCCGTCGAGTGGGAAACTGTCAACCGCGCCAGCGCCCTGTGGACCCGTCCGCGCACTGAAGTGAAGGACGAGGAATACCAGGAGTTCTACAAGCACATCGCGCATGACTTCGAGAACCCACTGTCGTGGAGTCACAACAAGGTCGAAGGCAAGCTCGAGTACAGCTCGCTGCTCTACGTGCCGGCCCGCGCCCCGTTCGATCTGTACCAGCGTGAAGCGCCAAAAGGCCTGAAGCTGTACGTGCAGCGTGTGTTTGTCATGGATCAGGCCGAGTCGTTCCTGCCGCTGTACCTGCGCTTCATCAAAGGTGTGGTCGATTCCAACGATCTGTCGCTGAACGTGTCGCGTGAAATCCTGCAGAAAGACCCGATCATCGATTCGATGAAGACTGCGCTGACCAAGCGCGTACTGGACATGCTGGAAAAACTGGCGAAGAACGAGCCAGAGCAATACAAGGGCTTCTGGAAAAACTTCGGTCAGGTCATGAAAGAAGGCCCGGCAGAAGATTTCGCCAACAAAGAGAAAATTGCCGGTCTGCTGCGCTTCGCATCGACTCAGGGTGACGACGGCGAGCAGATCGTCGGTCTGACCGACTACCTGGCCCGCGCCAAGGAAGGTCAGGACAAGATCTACTACCTCACCGGTGAGACCTACGCGCAGGTCAAGAACAGCCCGCACCTGGAAGTCTTCCGCAAGAAAGGCATCGAAGTGCTGCTGCTGACCGACCGCATTGACGAGTGGCTGATGAGCTACCTCAGCGAGTTCGACGGCAAGACCTTCGTCGACGTGGCACGCGGTGACCTCGATCTGGGCAATCTGGACTCGGAAGAGGACAAGAAGGCTGCAGAAGAAGTCGCCAAGTCCAAGGAAGGTCTGGTCGAGCGCCTGAAGACCGCGCTGGGCGAGTCCGTTGCGGAAGTTCGTGTGTCGCATCGCCTGACGGATTCGCCAGCCATTCTGGCCATTGGCGAGCAGGACCTGGGGCTGCAAATGCGCCAGATCCTCGAGGCGAGCGGGCAGAAGGTGCCGGATTCGAAGCCGATCTTCGAATTCAACCCGAACCACCCGCTGATCGAGAAACTCGATGGCGAGCAGAACGAAGAGCGTTTCGGCGACCTGTCGCACATTCTCTTCGATCAGGCCGCGCTGGCTGCTGGCGACAGCTTGAAAGACCCGGCCGCTTATGTGCGCCGTCTGAACAAGCTGCTGGTTGAACTGTCGGTTTGATCACGTTGTAGGAAAAACCCGCTTCGGCGGGTTTTTTCATTCTGGTGTTTAACGAATCAGGAGTCAGAAATGAGCCAAGTCACTGTACGTTCCGTGATCTACCAGATTGACGGCCAGCCTTATGAAGGTCGTTTGGCCTTCGATGCCGAGCACAAGGGTGCGCTGCCGGGTTTGTTGATGGCGCCGAACTGGATGGGCGTCAGCGCCGGTGCCGAAGACATCGCCAAAGCGGTAGCGGCCAAGGGTTATGTGGTATTGATCGCTGACGTCTACGGTCAAAGCGTACGTCCACAGAATGCCGATCAGGCGCTGGCGGCGATGATGCCACTCAAGGACGACCGCGCTCTGCTGCGCAAACGTCTGCAAGTGGCTTTCGAGCAGTTGCAGAGCCAGGGTGAAGCGGCGGTCGATACGTCGAAACTGGCGGTGTTCGGTTTCTGCTTCGGCGGCTGCTGTGCACTGGATCTGGCCCGCACTGGCGCGCCGGTGAAAGCGGCGGTGTCGTTCCACGGCACGCTGGACTCGCCGAACCCGGCGGATGCGCAGAACATAAAGGGCTCAGTGCTGGTGCTGCACGGCGCGTCCGATCCGCTGGTGCCGAAAGAGCAATTGCCAGCGTTTGAAGACGAAATGAACGCCGCCGGCGTGGACTGGCAGTTGCTCAGCTATGGCGGCGCGGTGCACTCGTTTACCGACCCGCATGCGAACGTGCCGGGCAAGATGATGTACGACGAGAAGACCGCGAAGCGGGCGTTCAAAGCGATGCATGATTTGCTGGATGAAGTGTTCAAGGGCTGATTCAGTTGTCAGGCAACCATTCTGTGGTGGCTGATAGGGCCTCATCGCGAGCAGGCTCACTCCTACAGTTGGAATGCGTTCCCCTGTAGGAGTGAGCCTGCTCGCGATAGCAATTTTCCAGGCGATATAAATCTCAGGGTAACTCGATCCGCTCTACTTCCCCCGGCACCGTCGGCCAATCCCCGGCCGCCCATTTGCGCCGTGCTTCATCGATCGCCGCCGGATCACTGGCGACGAAATTCCAGTTGATCCGTCGCGGCCCGTCCAGCGCCGCACCGCCGAATATCACCGCGTGCACATCACTTTCGGCAAACAGACTCATCTCTTCCCCGGCCGGCAGCACCACCAACGCGTGGGCCTCGATGGCTTCGCCGTTCAGTTGCGCATCGCCACTCAGCACATACACCGCCCGCTCTGCATGCTCGCTCGGAATCAGCAGCGTCGTTGCGCTCTGCATCTGTACTTCGGCATACAGCGTAGGAGAAAGCACCGGCACCGGCGATTCGAGGCAAAAGCCTGACCCGGCAATCATGCGGATCTGCACGCCGAGGTTATCGCTGACCGGCAAGCTCGCCGCCGGATGATGGCTGTAGTGTCCCGGCCCCTGTTCGTGTTCCCTGGGCGAGGCCAGCCAGACCTGCAACCCATGCAAAGTAAAGCTTTGCGCCAATAACGGCGCCGGTGTGCGCTCGACATGGGCGATCGCACTGCCGGCAGTCATCCAGCTGACATCACCAGCGCTGACTACTTGATCCGAGCCAAGGCTGTCCTTGTGTTGCAGTTGGCCTTCGAACAGATAGGTCAGGGTCGACAGACCGATGTGCGGATGCTGTCGGATGTCCATGCCTTTGCCGGTCGGATAAACCGTCTCGAGCATGTGGTCGAAAAACACGAAAGGCCCGACGCTGCGGCATTTGGCTGACGGCAGCGGGCGCAGGATCGGCTGGCCTTCGACGTCTTCGGCGCGCGGGCGGATGATCAGGGGTTGCGTATCCATGGGGATATTCCAGGCTGAGCGGGCGATGCCAGAAGCATAACCCGCCGCTGGCCATGGGAGGTTTATTGGCTGTCGAAGCCTTGCGGGGTGTGGGTTTCGATCGTCACGTCACTGGTGGTCATCAGTTTGTGAATCGGGCAACGGTCGGCGACCCGCAACAGTTCGTCGCGTTGCGCGTCGGTGAGTACGCCTTTGAGGGTCAGGGTGACATGCAGGACGTATTTGCCTTTCTGCTCTTCGCTGTTGTCGCGTTTGACGTCGACGCCAACGCCGGTCAGCGGGATGTCCTTCTTCTTCGCATACATCTTCAGCGTCAGCGCTTTGCAGGCGCCAAGTGCGGCATCGAAATAATCGTGTGGCTCAGGCGCCGAACCTTCACCGCCAGCCGTTTTCGGCACGTCGGCAAACAGTTCGTGGTCATCGATTTGTACGGTGTGACGATAGCCTTCAGCGGAGACGGTATTGACGGTAACAGTCATGAGAACCTCACAGGCAGCAGGAAAAATCGTTGGATCAGGCAAGACCTTGCAGTTATAGAACATTCCCACCGGTACGCGTTCCGCTTTCCGTGAGGGCTGAACCCTTGTCCTTCGGGCGGGGTCTAGGCTATGCCCACTTGCCGGAGATTACTTGTGTTTTTGTCTCGTCTGATTGTCGTCTGCCTTCTGGCTCTTGCCGGGACTGCCCATGCCCGCGAATACACCTACAGCGATGCGCACCTGCATTACGTGGATTTTTTCCAGGAAAGCGCCGGCATGGCGAAACTGCTGGCAGCCATGAAGGAAAACTCCATCGAGCATGTGATGATTTCCGGCATTCCCGTGGCGAAGAAGTGGCACGAGGACGAACCCAAGCGCCCGCGCTATTACGCCGGTGATGACGCCGACGCCTACTGGTACAGCGCCACCGACGTGATCATTGCCGATGCGGTGCAAAAGCTGTCGCCGGAACAGCGCCAGTACTTCCATCCGTTCTTGTCAGGTTTCAATCCCAACGACAAAAACTCCGCCGCGCACATCCAGCGCATGCTCGACCTGTATCCGGGGCTGTGGCAGGGCATTGGCGAAGTGTTTACCCGGCACGACGATCTGACAGCGCTCACCGCGGGCGACACCCCGCGAGCCAACAACGAAGCGATGACGAAGATCTATCACCTTGCTGCGGAAAATGATCTGCCAGTGATGCTGCATTCCAACATCACCTCCAAACGTGAGAAAAATCCGCTGTATCTGCAGGAAGTCGAAGAGTCGCTGCGTAATCATCCGCACACTCGCTTCATCTGGGCGCATGCGGGCACCAGTGCGGAAATCCATCGGCATCAGAAGCAGCTGCCGTTTTTGCTGCCGACCCTGACGCGCATGCTTGAGGCTTATCCGAATCTGTTCGTCGATCTGTCGTGGAGCATGCTCACGCCTTACCTGCTGGATGAGCAGGGAAAACCTCGGCCGGAGTGGCTGGCGCTGGTGGAAAAGTACCCTGATCGCTTTATGCTCGGCTCTGACGTGGTAGGACGATTCAACAAACTCGGTCGGGAAATGCACAGCTATCGTCCGTTTCTGGATGCACTGCCGGAGGCGGTGGCCCGGAAGGTTGCGCGGGATAACTTCCTGGCGATACTGCCGCGCGATACGCTCAAAAGCCCTGACCAGCGCTGAAACATTAAGCCCAGCGCTTCGAACTAGCCGCTCGTCTGCCTATCGCCTTTTCGTCTTACGCAATTTCAAGGCAATGCCGATACCTTCTAAAGCAACCCGCTGCAGGCTGATGCAGCGCTTTTGGAAGGAGCCAGTGTCATGAACATCCGTAATTTCAATATCGCCCCGCGCGCCGGCGTGGGGTTTGGCTTGTTGGCGGTGATGGTATT
This sequence comes from Pseudomonas sp. 15C, assembly GCF_055484735.1. Lineage (NCBI taxonomy): Bacteria > Pseudomonadati > Pseudomonadota > Gammaproteobacteria > Pseudomonadales > Pseudomonadaceae > Pseudomonas > Pseudomonas sp. 15C. Next base: position 23,360 of record NZ_JBUDGD010000041.1, read on the forward strand.
TGCCCTTGGGGCGTTTGCCTTGCTGCAAATGTCGAACATGCGCGCGCAGTCCGATGAGGTCGACAACAACTGGCTGCCGAGCGTGATGGCGGTCGGCGACATGAGTCAGGACATGCTGCGCCTGCGCGCCTTGACCATGCGCCTGCTGCTCAATCGAGACCCCAGGGCGCTTGAGCAGAACGTCGCCAAGCTCAACGAGCTGCGCAATGGTCTGACCGAGACGCAGCGGCGCTATGAGGGGCTTATCGCCCTGCCTGAAGAACGGGCGTTGTTCGATCGCTTCAAGGTCGCCGAACACAAGTACCTTGAGCTTCAGGCGCAGGTTGTGCAGCTGTCGGGGCAGAATCGGGTAGCCGAAGCTTCAACGATTCTCAACGAGCAGATGAGCGCACTGGCCGACGAGATCGCCGTCACCCTGCGCGAACTGGTCGATCTGAACAAGCACAATGCGAATCTGGCCACCGAGGCGGCACGTCAGGTGTTCAACCATTCACGGGTCTGGGTTGCCGCGATGATTGCGTTGACCGCGCTGATCACCATTGGCCTGGCGTGGCTGTTGACCCGCAGCATCGTCGTGCCATTGACTCAGTCGCTCAGCGTGGCTGAAGTCGTCGCCGGCGGTGATTTGACCGGCGATATTCACATCGCTGGCAAAGACGAGCCGGCGCGGCTGTTGCAGGCACTCAAGAGCATGCAGCACAACCTCCGTGACACGATCCGGCGGATCTCCGAGTCGTCTACGCAACTGGCCTCGGCTTCCGAAGAACTGAGCAGCGTCACCGAAGACGCCACCCGCGGCTTGCATCAGCAAAGTCAGGAAATCGAGCAGGCGGCCACGGCGGTCAACCAGATGACCGCGGCGGTGGAGGAGGTGGCGAATAACGCCGTGGCCACGTCCGAAGCGTCGCGTGAATCCGATCGCATCGCCCGCCAGGGTCGCGAGCAAGTGCAGCAGACCGTGACATCCATCGAATTTCTCGCCGGCGACGTGACCCAGAACGCGGCCAAGGTCGAAGATCTGGCGCAGAAGATTCATGGCATCAGCAAGGTGCTGGATGTGATTCGTTCGATTGCCGAGCAGACCAATCTGCTGGCCTTGAACGCCGCGATCGAGGCCGCGCGCGCGGGTGATGCCGGACGTGGCTTTGCGGTGGTCGCCGATGAAGTGCGGGCCTTGGCCCATCGCACCCAGCAATCGACGCAGGAAATCGAACAGATGATTGGCGGGATTCAGCAGGGCACTGATTCGGCGGTCAGTTCGATGCAGCAGAGCAATACGCGGGCGCGTTCGACGCTGGAACTGGCCAAGTCTGCCGGTATGGCGCTGGAAGAGATCGCCTCGGCGTTTACCCTGATCAACGAACGCAACCTGGTGATTGCCAGTGCTTCGGAGGAGCAGGCCGCGGTGGCGCGGGAGGTGGACCGTAACCTGATGAACATTCGCGATCTGGCGATGCAGACGTCGGCCGGGGCCAATCAAACCAGTGCGGCGAGTCAGGAGTTGTCGCGGTTGGCGGTGGATTTGAACGGGATGGTGACGCGGTTTTCGGTTTGAGTGTGTTATTTCGAAAAGCCCCTCACCCTAACCCTCTCCCGGAGGGAGAGGGGACTAATCGTGCGATGCTTTGGAATCCATATTCGACTCGGTTTCTCAGGTCGATGGTTAGCGGCAGACACCTCGGTCGGCTCCCTCTCCCTCGGGAGAGGGCTGGGGTGAGGGGTAGGGCCGCCGCGCAGTATCATCGAACAGATAAACAAAAGCCCCGCATTCCGCGGGGCTCTTTGTTCTGCTATGAATCAGCTGCCTTTGACAGCCTTGCCGTTGACCGTACCGTCCTGGAGCATGATGTTGTACTCCTTGCCGTCGGTCTCGACCTGCTGCAGACGCACCAGCAGATAATCCCAGTCCTTGGCGAACCACAGCACGGTGATGCGCTTGCTTTGTGTCGGGTCGCGCACGCGTTCGACTTTGATCGCGTCGATCTTGCCGGCCTTGGTCTCGACTTTTTCCGAGCCCAGCACGCGGAAGTCATAGGTATCGACTTCGCCATCATCGACCACTTGATAACTCATGGTCTTCTTGCCGGCGGCCACGTCATGCTGCAGCGCCAGTTGATAGGTGGACTTGTCGACCATGCCACGGTTCAGCGGGATCTTCACCGCGTCGCCACGGTCGGTGCCGGTGACCAGTTTGTTGTTCCAGTCGAAATCCAGATCAGCCTTTTTGGCTTTGCCCAGACCACCGCGTTCGAAGTGATAGGACTGTGGCAGCAAGGTGTCCTTGTCCAGCGTCAGGGTGCTTTCTTCAGTCAGGCTGGCGATCATCATCGAGGCCTTGAAGCTGAGCTTCCAGACGCCGTTGGCTTCCTTGGCCAGGCTGCGCTCGGCGGTGCCGCTCATGGGCAGTTGCTTCCAGTCGGCGGTGTAGCTGGCGGAGAACGGTTGAAGGTCCGCTGCCTGCGCGAAGGGCAGGGCGAGCAGAGCGCAAGCGAAGAGCAGGGCGCGACGCATAATATCTCCTAGATTCGAATCAAGTGGCCGCTGGCGGCGAGTAACTGCCCGTCCAGCAAAGCACCGTGCTCCCCGAGTGCCAGCCTGCCTTCGGCAAACCAGCGTACCGCCATCGGGTAAATCCGGTGTTCCTGAACGTGGACGCGCTGCGCCAGACTCTGCGGCGTGTCGTGCAACTCTACCGGTAATACTGCCTGTACGACCAGTGGCCCGCCATCGAGTTCCTCAGTGACAAAGTGCACCGAGCAGCCGTGTTCCGTGTCGCCGGCCTCCAGCGCACGCTGATGAGTGTGTAACCCTTTGTATTTAGGCAGCAACGACGGATGGATATTGAGCAGACGACCCTGGTAATGACGGACGAAATCAGCGCTGAGAATGCGCATGAAGCCGGCCAGTACCACGAGTTTCGGTTGGAATTCGTCGATCAGTTCGATCAGTGCAGCATCGAAGGCCTCGCGGCCTTCGAATGCCTTGTGATCCAGCGAGCGGGTGGCGATACCCGCGTCGCTGGCGCGCTGCAGGCCGTAGGCGTCGGCGCGATTGGAAATCACTGCAGCGATGCGGACCGGGCTGTCGCCGGTCCGCGTGCTGTCGATCAGAGCCTGCAAGTTACTGCCGGTGCCGGACAACAGCACCACGACATCACAGGGTGCGGACATCAATGAGCCTTAAGGTTCTGCAGATCGACCTGGGCAGCGCCTTCGGCAGCCGCGGCGATCTGACCGATGACCCAAGGCTGCTCGCCCGCGTCACGCAGGGTGTTCAGGGCCACTTCAACGTGCTCCTGAGCCACGCAGATGACCATGCCGACGCCGCAGTTCAGCACGCGGTGCATCTCGGTTTCGTCAACGTTGCCTTGCGCTTGCAGCCAGTCGAACACCGCAGGACGGGTCCAGCTGGCGACGTCAACCACCGCTTGAGCGCCTTTTGGCAGCACGCGCGGGATGTTGTCGAGCAGGCCACCACCGGTGATGTGGGCCATGGCCTTGACCGCGCCGGTGTCCTTGATCAGCTTGAGCAGTGGCTTGACGTAGATGCGGGTCGGGGCCATCAGCAGGTCGGTCAGCGGTTTGCCGTCGAGCTGGATGGTTTCGATGTCGGCGCCGGAGACTTCGATGATCTTGCGGATCAGCGAGTAGCCGTTGGAGTGCGGACCGGACGATGGCAGGGCGATCAGCGCGTCACCGGTGGCGACTTTCGAGCCATCGATGATTTCGGCTTTTTCCACGACGCCGACGCAGAAGCCGGCCAGGTCGTAGTCTTCGCCTTCGTACATGCCTGGCATTTCAGCGGTTTCGCCGCCCACCAGCGAGCAACCCGACAGTTCGCAGCCGGCGCCGATACCGGTCACCACCTGGGCTGCGGTGTCGACGTTGAGTTTGCCGGTGGCGTAGTAGTCGAGGAAGAACAGCGGCTCGGCGCCGCACACCACCAGATCGTTGACGCACATGGCGACCAGGTCGATGCCGATGCTGTCGTGCTTGTTCAGGTTCAGCGCCAGACGCAGCTTGGTGCCGACGCCGTCGGTGCCGGACACCAGCACGGGCTGCTTGTAGCCGGCCGGGATTTCGCAGAGGGCGCCGAAACCGCCCAGGCCGCCCATGACTTCCGGGCGCGCAGTGCGCTTGGCGACGCTCTTGATGCGTTCGACCAATGCTTCACCGGCGTCGATGTCTACACCGGCGTCCTTGTAGCTCAGGGAGGGTTGCTTGCTCATGATCCAGGCCTTTAGGGGAGGGGATTCAGGGGGTAACGACCGAGTTCAGCGGGAACATCGAAATCGAGGTGGCGGTGGCCTCACGCGAGTTTCGGGGTGCCCGGCTGTTGCCGGTCTGCGAAGGCGCGCGATTTTATCAGGCTTGAGGGGCAGCGGCCATCCTCGCACCGACGGGCAGGGCCATATCCGCGGAATTTTTTTACAATCCAGCGCCCTGAACGTCTGTATAAGGTGTGGCCATTAACCGTCTATCGTTATCACTGTGCAAAAACTTACCGCCGCCGTGTGAATGTTTTGCGCAGGCCTGGGGTCACAGCCTTGCTCAAACGGTTCACGCGGCCTGTTCCAGCCGCTCCTGTCGACGGGAATTCTCCATGCGTTTTGTAAAATTTTTGTTTGTAGGCTGTCTGTCGCTGCTCAGCCTGGCGAGTCATGCCGAAAATCTCAAAGGTCTTTATCAGGTACGCCAGCCAGTCACCGGCCAGGCGCCGGAAGAGCGCGATCGCGCCACGCAGGCGGCGCTCGACACGCTGGTGCTGCGTCTGACCGGCGACCCGAAAGCCCCGCAAAGTCCTGGTTTGGCGGCGATCCGCAAGGATCCGCAGCAGATCATCAGCCAATTCGGTTTCGATGCCGGGCCGCCGGAAGTGCTGAAGGTCGATTTCGACCCGGGGACCAGCGAGCAGGCGCTGCGTCGCGCCGGGTTATCCTTGTGGGGCGCCAATCGGCCGTCGATTCTCGGTTGGTGGCTGAACGATTCGACCGAAGGCTCGAGTCTGGTCGGCGATGGTCAGGCCGCTGCAGCACCACTGCGCGCGGCGGCGCAACATCGCGGCTTGCCGCTGCGCCTGCCGCTGGCCGACCTGAGCGAGCAGTTGGTCGCCACCGCGCCGACACTCGAGGGCGCCGATGCCGCGCCGTTGCGCAGTGCCTCCGAACGCTACAACGCCGACGCCTTGCTGGCCGTGCATGCCCGTGAAGAAGGCGGGCAGTGGCAGGCCAAGTGGCGTCTGTGGCTGGGCGATCAGAAAGAAGCTGGCAGCGTGCAGGGTGCCGATCAGGCCGCTGTGGCCGATGCGGTGATGCTGGCTGTGGCCGAGCGCCTGGCGCCGCGCTTTGTGGTCAAGCCCGGTGTGTCAGGGCAGCAGACCCTCGAAGTGCAGGGCATGAATCTGGAGCATTACGCGGCGTTGTTGCGGTTACTCGAACCGTTCGGCGTGCGTCTGCAGACTGTTGACGGCGATCGTATCGTCTACCGGGTCAACGGCAGCGCCGAGCAGTTGCGTGCGCAACTCTCGCTGGCGAAGTTGCAGGAGTTGCCGCCAGAAGCGCCGGCTCCGGTGCCTGCGCCGCAGACTGTGGAGGGCGGTGTTGCACCGGTGGCAGCGCCGGCTCCGGTAGCGGCGGCGCCGTCGTTACGCTTTCGTTGGTAAATCTTTCTTTATATAGAAGCAGGAGTGGTAAATGGCCGATACGCGGCGTTGGTTCTGGCTCGGTGGGGTAGTCCTGCTTTGCGCGTTTGTATGGTTGCTGCACCCGATCCTCACGCCGTTCCTGGTTGCGCTGCTACTGGCTTATCTGTTCGATCCGATGGTGGATCGGCTGGAGCGCGCGGGTCTGTCGCGCACCTGGGGAGTCATCGCGGTGTTCGCCTTGTTCACCTTGATCGTTACTGCGCTGTTACTGGTGCTGGTGCCGATGCTCGCCAAGCAGTTGCTGCGTCTGTACGAATTGGCGCCACAGATGCTCGACTGGTTGCAGCACACCGCGGTGCCGTGGGCGCAGGCGAAGCTGGGGCTGTCGGACGGTTTCTGGAAGTTCGACAAGGTCAAGGCGGCAATCAGTGAACACATGGGCCAGACCACCGACATCGTCGGCGTGGTGCTGAGCCAGGCGACGGCGTCGAGTCTGGCGCTGATTGGCTGGCTGGCGAATCTGGTGCTGATTCCGGTGGTGAGCTTTTACCTGCTGCGCGATTGGGACGTGATGATGGCGAAGATCCGCAGCCTGCTGCCGCGTGATCGCGAAGAGCGCGTGGTGGCGCTGGCGGGCGAATGCCATGAAGTGCTCGGCGCGTTCGTGCGCGGGCAGTTGCTGGTGATGCTGGCGCTGGGCGTGATCTACGCGGCGGGGCTGATGATCGTCGGTCTCGAGCTGGGCCTGTTGATCGGCCTGATCGCAGGTCTGGCGGCGATCGTGCCTTATATGGGCTTCGTGATCGGTATCGGCGCGGCGCTGATCGCCGGGTTGTTCCAGTTCGGTGGCGATCTGTACCCGATGGTTGGCATCGTCGCAGTATTCATGGTCGGGCAGGCGCTGGAAGGCATGGTGCTGACACCGCTTTTGGTGGGCGACCGCATCGGCCTGCATCCGGTGGCGGTGATTTTCGCCATTCTCGCCGGTGGCGAGTTGTTCGGTTTTACCGGTGTGCTGCTGGCGCTGCCGGTGGCGGCGGTAATCATGGTCCTGGTGCGCCATGTGCACGACCTGTACAAGGATTCCGACATCTATAGTGGTGTGAACGAGCCGGAGTTGTAAGGGCGAAGGGCGGCCCGGCGAACCGCCGGGTTGCCGCGTTTTCCACAGGCGCTGGCGCCAAAGAATCTGTCAGGAAACCAAGGCGTTAACGCAAACCTTTGATTTTGCTTGGACTCTGTCGCATTGTGCGCTCAGCGTCACGGGTATAAACTTCGCCAACTTTACACAGAGGCCACTAACGGTTCCTTGGTAACCGTTCAGTCAGCATGAAACCGATTCAGCTGCCCCTAGGTGTGCGTCTGCGTGACGACGCCACCTTCATCAACTACTACCCAGGCGCCAATGCCGCTGCACTCGGCTATGTCGAGCGTCTGTGCGAAGCCGACGCCGGCTGGACAGAGAGCCTGATCTACCTGTGGGGCAAACACGGCGTAGGGCGTACGCATCTGTTGCAGGCCGCGTGCTTGCGTTTCGAGCAGATGGGCGAGCCGGCGGTGTACCTGCCGCTGGCCGAGTTGATGGACCGCGGCGTCGAAATCCTCGACAACCTCGAACAATACGAGTTGGTCTGTCTCGACGACTTGCAGGTGATTGCCGGCAAGGCGGACTGGGAAGAGGCGATGTTTCACCTGTTCAATCGTCTGCGTGACAGCGGTCGGCGTCTGCTGATCGCCGCGTCGACGTCCCCGCGCGAACTGCCAGTGAAACTGGCCGACCTGAAATCGCGCCTGACCCTGGCGCTGATCTTCCAGATGCGCCCACTCTCCGATGAAGACAAGTTGCGTGCGCTGCAATTGCGCGCCTCGCGTCGTGGTTTGCACCTGACCGATGAGGTCGGGCACTTCATCCTGACTCGCGGCACGCGCAGCATGAGCGCGTTGTTCGATCTGCTCGAACAGCTCGACCAGGCCTCGTTGCAGGCCCAGCGCAAGCTGACCATTCCATTCCTCAAAGAAACCTTGGGCTGGTAAGCCGAGCCTGTTGTTCTAAAGGTTTCAAGGGGAGGGCGGCATCTTTCAGGCGCCAGAAAATCCGCATTCCTGCAGGGGTTGCAAGTCGCGTATCGGGTCAAATGGGCTTAAGCGCTTAGATGTAAACGCGAAACCGCCAAGTCACATAAAGTTCGATTGAATTTGCAAATGAGGACGATAGCGGGCATAGTCTCGGCTTCTTTACAACTATCAGCCACGGTCGTGCCCATGCTAAAGCGCTTCGCACCCCTCGTGCCTCTCGCACTTGTCACCCTGTTGTACGGTTGTGCTGCTCACTCTCCAGTTCAAGAGCAGCCTCAACAGGTTAAAAATTCCGCCACGGCCCAGTCTTCCGTTATTTACCAGGAAGAGCTGGACACCGAAAAAGAACTCAATGAATTCAACGGCAAGAAGCCTTATCAGCTTCCTGTGCTGGCCGACAGCATTCTCGAACGCGGCATGTCCCTGATCGGGACCCGTTACCGTTTCGGCGGTACCTCTGAAGCCGGTTTCGATTGCAGCGGTTTCATCGGCTACCTGTTTCGCGAAGAAGCCGGTATGAACCTGCCGCGCTCCACCCGCGAAATGATCAACGTTGATGCGCCGCTGGTTGCGCGCAGCAACCTTGAGCCGGGCGATCTGTTGTTCTTCGCCACCAACGGCCGTCGCGGCCGGGTCAGTCACGCCGGGATCTACCTGGGCGACAACCAGTTCATCCACTCCAGCAGTCGTCGCAGCGGCGGTGTTCGCATCGACAGCCTGGGTGACAGCTACTGGAGCAAGACCTTCATCGAAGCGAAACGCGCCCTGGCGAACGCTCCGACCGTGGTCACCGCGCGCAAGTAATTCCCTGATGTCGCTGCTTCGTGGCGACACGCCAGGCTACCGGCAAACAGAGTAGACACAAACTTTACAAGGTGAAGTTAAAGTCTTACTTGAAGTTTGCCGCGTAGCCGCTAGAATCCTGAATCATATTGATGGCAAACCGCCTGCGTACAGACGCAGGCGGTTTTGTTTCTGTCCATTCGGCAGAGAAAGCCGCAGCCTGATCAGGATGTTCCGCTTATGACGATGTCGGCCCGCCTCACCTTGATCCTCTGCGCCGCGCTGCTCAGCGCCTGCGCCAGTCGTACACCGCCGCCAGCCCCCGTGGTTCGCGCGCCGATTGTGTTCGGTCCCTCCCAGGCTTTTTCACCGGTTGCTGAAGACGTGCTTTTTCGCGCGCTCGGCCTCGTCGGCACGCCTTATCGCTGGGGCGGCAACACGCCGGATTCGGGTTTCGATTGCAGCGGCCTGATCGGTTTCGTCTACCGCGATGCCGCGGGAATCTCGCTGCCACGTTCCACCCGCGAAATGATCGTCATGCAGGCACCGAACGTCGGCAAGGAAGGCTTGCAGACCGGCGACCTGATTTTCTTCGCCACCAACGGCGGCTCGCAGGTCAGCCATGCCGGCATTTATGTCGGCGAAGGGCGGTTTGTGCATGCACCGGCAACGGGCGGCACGGTCAAGCTCGACAGTCTGTCAAAGGCGTATTGGCAGAAGGCCTATCTGAGCGCCAAGCGGGTGCTGCAGCCGGGGCAGTTGGCGCATAACCCGTAAATCCAATCGCACACAATCCCTGTAGGAGTGAGCCTGCTCGCGATAGCGGTCTTTCAGTCACCGATGATGTCGACTGACAAGGCGCTATCGCGAGCAGGCTCACTCCTACAGTTGTTTGTGTCAGGTGAAAGTTATTTGGCAGAAGACACGCGCCACACTTTGTTGCCGACATCATCCGCCACCAGCAACCCGCCTTGCGGGTCGATCACCACGCCCACCGGGCGGCCCAGTGCGTTCTCGTCCTTGTCGAGGAAGCCGGTCAGTACATCCACCGGTTGTCCAGTCGGTTTACCGCCACTGAACGGCACGAAAATCACTTTATAGCCACTGTGCGGTTTGCGGTTCCACGAGCCGTGCTGGCCGATGAAGGCACCTTCCTTGAATTGCGCCGGTAGCGTGTTGCCCTCGGCGAAGGTCAGGCCCAGCGAGGCGGTGTGCGGGCCGACCGCGTAATCCGGGACGATGGCCTTGGCCACCAGATCGAGGTTCTGCGGCTTGACTCGCACGTCGACGTGCTGGCCGTAATAGCTGAACGGCCAGCCATAAAAGCCGCCGTCCTTGACCGAGGTGATGTAGTCCGGCACCAGATCGCTGCCGATCTCGTCACGCTCGTTGACCGCCGTCCACAGCGCGCCACTGCTGGGCTCCCACGCCAGGCCATTGGGATTACGGATGCCAGAGGCGAAGATCCGGTGATTACCGGTCGCCCGATCGACTTCCCAGATCGCCGCGCGACCCTCTTCCTGATCCAGGCCGTTTTCGCCGACGTTGCTGTTCGAACCGACGGTGACGTAGAGCTTGCTGCCGTCCTTGCTGGCAATGACGTTCTTGGTCCAGTGATGGTTCAGCGTGCCGCCCGGCAGATCGACGACCTTGATCGGCTGGGTCTTGATCTCGGTGGCGCCGGGCTCGTAGTTGAAGCGCAACAGGCGATCGGTATCGGCCACGTACAGATCGTTGCCGACCAGGGTCATGCCGAACGGCGAGTTGAGGTTTTGTAGAAATACCGTTCGGGTCTCGGCCACACCGTCCTTGTCGGCATCGCGCAGCAAGGTGATGCGATTCGGGCTCGGTACGCCGGCGCCGGCCTTGCCCATGACCTTTTTCATCACCCAGCCACGAATGCCTTTACTGTCATCCGGTTTCGGTGGCGCATTGGTTTCGGCCACCAGCACGTCACCGTTGGGCAGCACGTACAGCCAGCGCGGATGATCGAGGCCTTCGGCGAACGCGGCGACCTGAGTGCCGGCCGCGGCCGTCGGTTTTGCCCCCTCGGGCCAGCCGATCGCGGGGGCGATGTTCACCGTCGGGATCAGGGTCTTGTTCGGTTCCGGCAGTTTCGGCGACGGGCCAGTGCCGTCGGAGACCTGCAGGCTGGAGGTTTCGCCGCAGGCGCTGAGCCCGCCGGCGAGGGCGATGACGAAAACGAGGTGGGGCTTGCGCATTGCTGATCTTCCCTATGAATGCATTCCTAACCATAGAGGAGGGCGCAAGCCCGATGGTTCAACTGCTCAACCGCGGGCTTCCTTGAACAGCACGGCGATGCCCGGGTGATAGTTGCCCGCGTCGCTGTGCAATTTGCGGTAGGCGTAGGGGAAATACCAGGCCACGGCGCAGGTGTGTTCCTTTTGCAGGTCGTCGACCATGTCCTGCAATTCTTCGGGGCTGGCGCTGTGCTGGGCCTTTTGCGGGGCGACGAACAGGCAGCCGAGCTTGAGATCGCTGGCGTAACTGATGCGTTTGGCGTCAGAGGTTATATCGGCCAGGGGTTGGGTCAGGTTGAGGTTGTTCGCCCTTGGCCAGCGTTGTGTGGCCTGAATGAAGGCGCGGTCTTCGCTGCCGGCGATAAACAGATCGGCGCGGGCATTGCGCTCGCCGTCTTCGTTCTGTTTACGGGTGACGGTGTCGTTCAAGGTCACCAGTTCGGCCATCCAGGCGGCGGCCGAGAGCAGGCCGAGGTTGGCTTTCTCATCATGCCAGTACGGCGTATCGCCGTCGCCGCGCACGGTGTTGTAGCGGTCGATACAGTCAAACCAGCGTTCAAGCACCGGGCGCAGGAATTCCAGGCGCGGGTTGCTGATGATCATGCCTTGCATCGTCATCGTCCTTATTGTTGTGGTGTGCTTTTTCGAGAAAAGCATGGCTCTTTGATATCACTTGTCACAGTCTGGCACAAGATTGCCGGCAGATAATTGATTGAGGGCAGTTTCTCGCCCGTTGGCCGCCTCTTTAATTGACGCTCCACCCCCAACCCTCTAACCTTCGCCGCTTGTTTCAGGTGCTCTGTGACCTGCGTCGACAGAGTGAAACAGGGAAGCCGGTGAGGGTGGTCTTCACGCGAAGCCACGACGATCCCGGCGCTGCCCCCGCAACGGTAAATGAGTGAACACTGCGTTCAATGCCACTGCTCAACAGCGGGAAGGCGCGCAGTCTGGCCAACGCCGCTCATGAGCCCGGAGACCGGCCTGATCCATCCAGCGGCATCACGGTGGGCGATGCCAGGCTTTTTGCCGTCTATTCTTGTGCCTGCCCGCCGTTTACCCGTCTCAACGGAGAGCTCCCCCATGACCGATTCCCCCGAGCGCGACGAACGCCATCTGGCGCGCATGCAGCGCAAAAAAGCCGTGATCGACGAACGCATCGCCAATTCGCCCGACGAGTGCGGCCTGGTGCTGGTGCTGACCGGCAATGGCAAAGGCAAAAGCAGCTCGGCCTTCGGCATGCTCGCCCGCGCCATGGGCCACGGCATGCAGTGCGGCGTGGTGCAGTTCATCAAGGGCCGCAACAGCACGGGCGAGGAGCTGTTCTTCCGCCGCTTCCCCGAGCAAGTGCGCTTCCATGTGATGGGCGAAGGTTTCACCTGGGAGACCCAGGACCGTCAGCGCGATATCGCCGCTGCCACGGCGGCGTGGGAAGTTTCTCGCGAACTGCTGCGCGATCCGTCGATCGGGCTGGTGGTGCTCGACGAATTGAACATCGCCCTCAAGCACGGTTATCTGGATCTCGATCAGGTGCTCAGCGATTTGCAGGCGCGGCCACCGATGCAGCATGTGGTGGTGACCGGGCGCGGCGCCAAGCCGGAAATGATCGAGATGGGCGATACGGTCACGGAAATGGGCATGCTCAAGCATGCGTTCCAGGCCGGGATCAAAGCGCAGAAAGGCGTCGAACTTTGAATCAGCCCCGTCACTGCCCGGCCGTCCTGATTGCCGCGCCGGCTTCCGGCCAGGGCAAGACCACGGTCACCGCCGCGCTCGCCCGTTTGCATCGCAATCAGGGGCGCAAGGTCCGCGTGTTCAAATGCGGCCCGGACTTTCTCGACCCGATGATCCTCGAGCGCGCCAGCGGTGCGCCGGTCTATCAACTGGACATGTGGATGGTCGGCGAGCAGGAAAGCCGTCGCCTGTTGTGGGAAGCCGCCGGCGACGCGGACCTGATTCTGATCGAAGGCGTGATGGGCCTGTTTGACGGCACGCCGTCGAGCGCCGACCTGGCGCGGCATTTTGGCGTGCCGGTGCTCGGAGTGATCGACGGCACCGCCATGGCGCAGACCTTCGGCGCACTGGCGCTGGGCCTGGCGAAATATCAGCCTGACCTGCCGTTCGCCGGGGTGCTGGCCAACCGCGTCGGCACCCAGCGTCATGCGCAATTGCTCGAAGGCAGCCTCACCGAAGGCCTGCGCTGGTACGGCGCGTTGTCGCGCGAGACCGGCATCGAGCTGCCGAGTCGCCATCTTGGCCTGGTGCAGGCCAGCGAACTGAATGATCTGGACCTGCGCCTCGACGCTGCCGCCGACGCACTGGCCAGCAGTTGCGAAGTCGCCTTGCCGCCCGTCGTCGAATTCGCAGCGCCGGACGTGACTGCTGCTGAGCCGTTGTTGCACGGCGTGCGGATCGCCGTGGCCCGTGATGAAGCATTCGCCTTCACCTATGGCGCAAGCCTCGATCTGTTGCGGGCGATGGGCGCCGAGTTGAGCTTCTTCTCGCCGATCCGCGACACGCAATTGCCCGAGGCGGACAGCCTGTATCTGCCGGGCGGTTACCCTGAGCTGCACCACGTTGCACTGGCACAGAACACTGCGATGCTCGAGGCGATCCGCGCGCACCATGCGGCAGGCAAGCCGTTGCTGGCCGAGTGCGGTGGCATGCTTTATCTGCTCGATTCGCTGACCGATGTCGAAGGCACCCGCGCTGAACTGGTCGGGTTGTTGCGGGGCGAGGCGGTGATGCAAAAGCGTCTGGCGGCGTTGGCGTTGCAGGCGGTCGATCTGCCGGAAGGCTCGTTGCGCGGGCACACGTATCACCATTCGCTGACGACCACCGAACTGACGCCGATTGCCCGTGGGCTGAGCCCGAACGGTGGGCGAGGGGCCGAGGCGGTCTACCGTGAAGGGCGGATGACGGCTTCTTATGTGCACTTTTATTTTCCGTCGAATCCTGCGGCTGTCGCTGCGCTGTTTGCGCCCGGTCTTGAGACCGCCATCGCTGGCAAGCCAGCTCCCACAGGGGATTACGTTTCGTCAGGTATTGCACCGTCCACTGTGGGAGCTGGCTTGCCAGCGATGGGGCCATGACCGACAACGCATTCTCCGAAGCCGAGCGCCAAGCGGTTTACCGAGCCATCGCCGAACGCCGCGACATGCGTCACTTCAGCGGCGGCACTGTTGAACCGCAACTGTTGCGGCGTTTGCTCGAAGCCGCCCATCAAGCGCCAAGTGTCGGCCTGATGCAGCCCTGGCGTTTCATCCGCATCAGCGACCGCGCCCTGCGCGGGCAGATTCAGCATCTGGTGGAAGCAGAACGCGTGCGCACCGCCGAGGCCCTTGGCGAGCGCAGCGACGAGTTCATGAAACTCAAGGTCGAAGGCATCAACGACTGCGCCGAAGTACTGGTGGCGGCGCTGATGGACGATCGCGAAAAACACATTTTTGGCCGGCGCACGCTGCCGGAGATGGACATGGCTTCGCTGTCCTGCGCGATCCAGAATCTGTGGCTGGCGTCCCGTGCCGAAGGATTGGGCATGGGCTGGGTGTCGCTGTTCGAGCCGCAGGCGCTGGCCGATCTGCTGCACTTGCCGCCGGGTGCCAAGCCGCTGGCCGTGCTGTGTCTGGGCCCGGTCAAAGAGTTCTACCCGGCGCCGATGCTGGTCCTCGAAGGCTGGGCGCAGGCGCGACCGCTGAACGAATTGCTGTACGAAAATTACTGGGGAGTGAGTCAATGAGTGTGGCGTTGTTGAGTGTCGCCGCGGTGGCGCTGGATGCGCTGCTCGGTGAACCGAAACGCTGGCATCCGCTGGTGGCGTTCGGCAATTTTGCCGGGCGCATCGAGCAACGTTTCAACGCCGGTGGCCGCGGCTGGCGCAGCCATGGTGTGACCGCGTGGGTGATCGCGGTGCTGCCGCTGACGCTGCTCGCCACGGCGTTTTCCTGGGCACCCTATGTCGGCTGGATCATCGAGATTCTTGCGCTGTACTGCGCCCTCGGCATGCGCAGTCTCGGCGAACATGTTGCGCCAGTGGCTGCGGCATTGCGCGCCGACGATCTGGCCGAAGCGCGTACTCGCGTCGGCTATCTGGTCAGCCGCCAGACCGACGAGCTCGACAGCAACGCCGTGGCCCGCGCCGCCACCGAATCGGTGCTGGAAAATGGCAGCGATGCGGTCTTTGCTGCGCTGTTCTGGTTTGTCGTCGCCGGTGCGCCGGGCGTGGTGCTCTATCGCTTGAGCAACACGCTGGACGCGATGTGGGGCTATCGCAACGAACGCTTCGAACGCTTCGGCTGGGCGGCGGCGAAAATCGACGACGTGTTGAACTACATTCCTGCACGGCTGGTGGCGCTGACCTACGCGCTGCTCGGCAAAACCCGCCTCGCGCTCAAGTGCTGGCGCACCCAGGCGCCACAATGGGACAGCCCCAACGCCGGCCCGGTGATGGCGGCTGGCGCTGGCGCACTCGGCGTCGAGCTGGGTGGGCCGGCGATTTACCACGGTGAATTGCACGAGCGCCCGCAACTTGGTGAAGGCGCCCCCGCCGATGCCGATTCCATCGACCGCGGCTGGCAATTGGTCCAGCGCGGGGTATGGTTATGGCTGCTGATTCTTTGCGTGGGGGCTGAATTCTATGCTTGAGCACGGTGGCCGACTGCGCAAGGCTGCACACGATTACGGCATTGCCGAAGCCGACTGGCTGGATCTGTCCAGCGGCCTGGCGCCGTGGCCTTTTCCGATCCCGGAAATCCCCTTGCGCGCCTGGGCTCGCCTGCCGGAAACCGACGATGGCCTGGAGCAGGCGGCGTGCGATTACTACGGCGCCGCGCAAGTGCTGCCGGTGGCCGGTTCGCAGATGGCCATCCAGTTGCTGCCACGCTTGCGCCGTGCCGGCAAGGTCGGCGTGTTGTCACCGTGCTATGCCGAACATGCCGAGGCGTGGCGGCGCAGTGGCTACATCGTTCGCGAAGTGCTGGAGCAGGAAGTCGAGTTCTTTCTCGACAGCCTCGACGTACTGGTGGTGGTCAACCCGAATAATCCGACCGGCCTCAGCCTGACCCCGGCGCGCCTGCTCGACTGGCACGCGCGGCTGGCCCAGCGCGGCGGCTGGCTGGTGGTCGACGAAGCGTTCATGGACAACACGCCGCATTTGAGCCTGGCCGCCCATAGCCACCAGATCGGCCTGATCGTGTTGCGCTCGTTCGGCAAGTTTTTCGGTCTGGCCGGGGTGCGTCTGGGCTTCGTGCTGGCTGAGCGCAAGTTGCTCAAACTGCTCGCCGAACAGGTCGGACCGTGGGCGGTCAGCGGGCCGACGCGGGTGCTCGGCCAGGCGTGTCTGCAAGACACCGAAAATCACACGCGCCAGCGGATTCGCAGCGATGAAGCCAGCGAACGGCTGGCGGCGTTGCTCGAGCGCTACGGCTTCAAGCCGCAGGGTGGCTGCGCGCTGTTTCAGTGGCTGGTTACCGAGCACGCCGAAACGCTGCACGACTTCATGGCCCGGCGCGGCATTCTTCTGCGCCTGTTCACCCACAACTGCAGTCTGCGTTTCGGTCTGCCCGGCAATGCCGCCGATGAGCTGCGACTCGCACACGCCCTCGACGCCTACCGTAAGGAACACCCATGACCACGCTGATGGTGCAGGGCACCACGTCGGATGCCGGTAAAAGTACGCTGGTGACGGCGCTCTGTCGTTGGGCGACCCGTCAGGGCGTCGCGGTGGTGCCGTTCAAACCGCAGAACATGGCGCTCAACAGCGCGGTGACGGCGGACGGCGGCGAGATCGGCCGCGCGCAAGCGGTGCAGGCGCAGGCTGCTCATCTCGAACCGCACACCGACATGAACCCGGTGCTGCTCAAGCCCAACAGCGACACCGGCGCGCAAGTGATCATTCACGGCCGAGCGGTGACGACGATGAACGCCGTCGCCTATCACGACTACAAAGCCATCGCCATGCAAGCGGTGCTGGCCTCGCACGAACGCCTCAGCGCCGCCTATCCACTGGTGATGGTCGAGGGCGCCGGCTCACCGGCCGAGATCAATCTGCGTGCCGGCGACATCGCCAACATGGGCTTTGCCGAAGCGGTGGATTGCCCGGTGCTGCTGATCGCCGACATCAATCGTGGCGGGGTCTTCGCTCATCTGGTCGGTACTTTGGAGTTGCTGTCGCCGAGCGAACAGGCGCGGGTCAAAGGCTTCATCATCAACCGCTTTCGCGGTGACATCGCCTTGCTGCAACCGGGCCTCGACTGGCTGGAACAGCGCACCGGCAAACCGGTGGTTGGCGTATTGCCGTATGTGCTGGATCTGCATCTTGAGGCTGAAGACGGCATCGACCAGCGCCAGACCGACAAGGCTGAGCAAGTACTGAAAGTCGTGGTGCCGGTGCTGCCGCGCATCAGCAACCACACCGATTTCGATCCGCTGCGTTTGCATCCGCAGGTCGATCTGCAATTTATCGGGCCGGGACAGGTGATTCCGCCTGCGGACCTGATCATCCTGCCCGGCTCGAAAAGCGTGCGTAGCGACCTCGCGTATCTGCGCGCCAATGGCTGGGAAACCGCTATCAACCGGCATTTGCGTTACGGCGGCAAAGTGCTGGGCATTTGCGGCGGCCTGCAGATGCTTGGCGAGCAGGTCCACGACCCGTTGGGCCTGGAAGGCGCAGCGGGTTCCAGCGCCGGGCTGGGGTTGCTCGCGTTTGAAACGACGCTCGAAGCCGAGAAGCAATTGCGCAACGTGCGCGGGCGGCTGGCGCTGGAAAACGCGGCGGTCAGTGGTTATGAAATCCATGCTGGCGTCACCCGCGGGCCGGCGCTGGAGAACGCAGCAGTGTTTCTCGATGACGGTCGTTGCGACGGCGCGCAGAGTGATGACGGCCAGGTGTTCGGCACCTATCTGCATGGCTTGTTCGAATCGCCAGAGGCGAGTGTGGCGATGCTGCGCTGGGCCGGGTTGAGCGATGTGCAGACGGTGGATTACCACGGCCTGCGCGAGCGCGATATCGAACGCCTGGCGGATCTGGTGGAGCAGCATCTGGATACCGGGTTGTTGCGTGAGCTCTGTGGGATCTGAGGTGAATGCATCGCTAGCAGGCTAGCTCCCACAGGGTTTCGCGTCGTATACAAAGTTCATGAACAACCGCTGTCCACTGTGGGAGCACAGCTAGCCTGCTAGCGATGACTGCAGCCGCCTCAATAAATAACTTTCAGGATGTTCCGATGCTCCAACTGATCCTAGGCGGCGCCCGCTCCGGCAAAAGTCGCCTGGCAGAAAAACTCGCCAGCGATAGCCATCTGGCGGTGACCTACATCGCCACCAGCCAACCACTCGATGGCGAAATGAACGCGCGCGTCGCTCACCATCGTGCCCGCCGTCCGGCTGAATGGGCGCTCATCGAAGAACCCCTCGAACTGGCCCGGGTTCTGCGCGAGTCCGCCAGCGCCGAGCGGTGCCTGCTGGTCGATTGCCTGACGTTGTGGCTGACCAATCTGCTGATGCTCGACGACGCCGAACGCCTCGTCGCCGAGCGTGAGGCGCTGCTCGATGGCCTGGCATCGTTGCCGGGTGAAATCATTTTTGTCAGCAACGAGACCGGTATGGGTGTCGTGCCGCTGGGCGAATTGACTCGCCGCTATGTCGATGAAGCCGGTTGGCTGCATCAAGCTCTGGCCGAGCGTTGTCAGCGTGTTGTCCTGACCGTTGCCGGCCTGCCCCTGACTCTGAAAGGACCTGCGTTATGACTCAAGCCTGGTGGCTCAACCCGTGCCAATCGGTCGACAACAACGCCGTTGAACAAGCGGCGGCGCGGCAGCAGCAACTGACCAAGCCGGCCGGTTCGCTCGGTCGGCTGGAAAGGATCGCGGTGCAACTGGCCGGCCTGCAAGGGCAGGTCAAACCGACGCTGGAGCAGATCTGGATCGCGATTTTTGCCGGCGATCACGGCGTGGTAGCGGAGGGCGTTTCGGCGTTCCCGCAGGAAGTCACCGGGCAGATGCTGCTCAACTTCGTCAGCGGCGGCGCGGCGATCAGCGTGTTGGCGCGACAGCTCGGCGCTCAGCTGGAAGTGGTCGATCTGGGCACCGTGAATCCGGCGCTGAATCTGCCGGGCGTGCGGCATGTAAACATCGGCGCGGGCACGGCGAACTTCGCCCACGGCGCAGCAATGTCCCAGGCCCAGGGCGAGTCAGCCTTGCAGGCCGGTCGTGACAGCCTGTTGCGGGCAAAAGCGGCAGGCACGCAGTTGTTTATCGGCGGCGAAATGGGCATCGGCAACACCACGGCGGCCAGCGCCCTGGCCTGCGCCTTGCTCGATTGCCCGGTCGCGCACCTGACCGGCCCCGGCACCGGGCTGAATGCCGCAGGCGTCAGCCATAAGGCGCAGGTGATCGAGCGCGCCCTGGCCTTGCACGCGGCACAGCGCGGCGATGCGTTGCAGACGCTGTTCAACCTCGGTGGGTTCGAAATCGCCGCGCTGGTCGGCGCTTATCTGGCTGCGGCGCAGGAGGGTGTTGCGGTGCTGGTCGACGGCTTTATCTGCACAGTCGCTGCGCTGGTCGCGGTGCGCCTGAACCCGGCCTGCCGCGAGTGGCTGCTGTTCGGCCATCGCGGTGCCGAGCCGGGCCATCGGCATGTTCTCGAAACGCTGCAGGCCGAGCCGTTGCTGGAACTCGGTCTGCGCCTGGGTGAGGGCAGCGGCGCGGCGCTGGCGGTGCCGCTGTTGCGCCTGGCCTGCGACCTGCACGGGCAAATGGCAACGTTCGCTGAAGCGGCGGTGGCGGATCGTCCGGCATGACCTTGCATCTTCATCTGCTGCGTCATGGCGAAACCGAACTGGGCGGCGGCCTGCGCGGCAGCCTCGATGATGCGCTGACCGAGTTGGGCTGGGCGCAAATGCGCGCAGCGGTGGTCGCGGGTCGGCCGTGGGATCGAATCGTCAGCTCGCCGTTGCAGCGTTGCGCGCGGTTCGCCGCCGAACTCGGCGAACAACTGAACCTCAGCGTGCATCTGGACAAGGATTTGCAGGAACTGCATTTCGGCGCCTGGGAAGGACAAAGTGCGGCGGCGCTGATGGAGACTGACGCCGAGGCGTTGGGGCTGTTCTGGGCCGATCCGTATGCCTTTACGCCACCGGATGGAGAAGCGGTCAGCGACTTTTCCGCGCGAGTATTGGCGGCCATTGAACGGCTGTACGCAACGTACGCAGGCGAGCGAGTTCTGCTGGTCAGCCATGGCGGCGTGATGCGTCTGCTGCTGGCGCGGGCGCGCGGTTTGCCACGCGAGCAACTGCTGAATGTCGAGGTGGGTCATGGCGCACTATTTGCGCTGACGGTCGCGGCCGACGGCTCGCTCAAGGAAGGTCACTGAGATGTTGCCGCTGTGGATCGCCTTGCAGTTTCTCAGCAGTCTGCCGATTCGGCTGCCGGGCATGCCCGAGCCAGAACAGCTCGGTCGCTCATTGCTGTTCTATCCGCTGGTGGGTTTGCTGTTTGGCCTGATCCTTTGGGCTATGAATATGCTGTTGGCCGGTGCGCCTTTGCTGCTGCACGCGGCACTGTTGCTGACGGTCTGGGTGCTGCTCAGCGGGGCGCTACATCTCGATGGTCTGGCCGACAGCGCCGATGCCTGGCTCGGCGGTTTCGGTGATCGCGAGCGCACGCTGACGATCATGAAAGACCCGCGCAGCGGGCCGATTGCCGTGGTGACGCTGGTGCTGGTGATGCTGCTCAAGTTCGCCGCGTTGCTGGCGCTGATCGAGCAAGGGCAGGGGCTGGTGTTGCTCATCGTGCCGGTGCTGGGCCGGGCGGCGTTGCTGGGGTTGTTTCTGACCACGCCGTATGTACGTGCCGGTGGATTGGGGCAGGCGTTGGCTGATCACCTGCCGCGCAGGGCGGGCTGGTGGGTGCTGGGTGTGAGTGCGCTTGCTTGCGCGTTGATGGCCGGGATCGTTGTGGTGGTGATTTGCGTCGTCATGTTTGTCTGGCTGCGTCAGGTGATGATGCGGCGGTTGGGCGGAACGACCGGGGATACGGCGGGGGCGTTGCTGGAGTTGCTCGAGATGGGGGTGTTGGTTGGGCTGGTCCTCGTCTGAAAGATTCGCGTTGATGATGCCGGCCTCTTCGCGAGCAGGCTCACTCCTGCAATTGGAATGCGTTCCCCTGTAGGAGTGAGCCTGCTCGCGATAGCGATATTCCAGCCACTACAAATGTTCCGGCCAAAATCCATCTGTAACTTGATTTAACACAGTCGCGGGTATATACACGCACCATGCTTCCTTCTCAGTGTTTGTGCATCAACCTGCGTCGCGCCGCGCGTGGCGTCAGCAG
Organism: Pseudomonas sp. 15C; assembly: GCF_055484735.1. Taxonomy (NCBI): domain Bacteria; kingdom Pseudomonadati; phylum Pseudomonadota; class Gammaproteobacteria; order Pseudomonadales; family Pseudomonadaceae; genus Pseudomonas; species Pseudomonas sp. 15C. The sequence goes on from NZ_JBUDGD010000041.1 coordinate 44,448, forward strand.
GCATTACGACGGCGCCCTCGACGGCTTCGGGATCAACGTTGCCCAGTATTCTCTGCTGTGCAACCTGCAGCGTCTGGATCAGCCGAGCATTTCCGAACTGGCCGAAGCCATGGGCCTGGACCGCAGCACCCTCGGGCGCAATTTGCGGGTGCTGGAAGGCGAGGGGTTGGTGGCGCTGGCTGAAGGCGAGGACATGCGCAACCGCATCGTTCGTCTGACTGAAATCGGTGCGCAGCGCCTGGAAGCGGCGCTGCCGGCCTGGGAAGCGGCGCAGGAGCGGTTGATCGACCGGCTCGGCGCGGAAAAACGCGAGACCTTGCTCAAATTGCTGGATGAACTGGCCTGAGGCCGGTTTTTTCCGAACTCAAGCGGGTATATACCCGCGACCGGAGAATAATAATGACATCGATGTGGCGTACGTGCGGTTGGGTGTTGCTGGGGAGTGCGCTGATCCTGGCGTTGTCATTGGGCGTGCGCCACGGTTTCGGTCTGTTTCTGTCGCCGATGAGCGCGCAGTTCGGCTGGGGGCGCGAGGTGTTCGCCTTCGCCATCGCCTTGCAGAACCTGATCTGGGGCCTGGCGCAGCCGTTCACCGGTGCGCTGGCCGACCGTTTTGGCGCTGCGAAGGTGGTGCTGATCGGCGGCGTGCTGTATGCGCTCGGGCTGGTCTGCATGGGTTTGTCCGATTCGCCGATGACGCTGTCGCTCAGTGCCGGGCTGCTGATCGGTATCGGCCTGTCCGGTACCTCATTCTCGGTGATTCTCGGTGTGGTCGGGCGCGCCGTGCCGGCGGATAAACGCAGCATGGGCATGGGCATTGCCAGCGCTGCCGGGTCTTTCGGGCAGTTTGCGATGTTGCCGGGCACCCTCGGTTTGATCGGCTGGCTCGGCTGGTCGGCAGCGCTGCTGGTGCTGGGCCTGCTGGTGGCGATGATCGTGCCGCTGGTGAGCATGCTCAAGGACAAACCATTGCCGGTGCTCGGCCATGAGCAAACCCTGTCCGAAGCCCTGCGCGAAGCCTGCTCGCATTCCGGCTTCTGGCTGTTGGCGTTCGGCTTTTTCGTCTGCGGTTTCCAGGTGGTGTTCATCGGCGTGCACCTGCCGGCCTATCTGGTCGACCAGCACCTGCCGGCCACAGTCGGCACCACGGTGCTGGCGCTGATCGGCTTGTTCAATATCTTCGGCACCTATACCGCCGGCTGGCTCGGCGGGCGCATGTCCAAGCCGCGCTTGTTGACCGGGCTGTATCTATTGCGGGCGGTGGTGATCGTGTTGTTTCTGTGGCTGCCGGTCACCACCACATCGGCGTACCTGTTCGGCATGGCGATGGGCTTTTTGTGGCTGTCGACGGTGCCGCTGACCAACGGTACGGTGGCGACCTTGTTCGGCGTGCGCAACCTGTCCATGCTCGGTGGCATCGTGTTCCTGTTCCATCAGCTTGGCTCGTTCCTCGGCGGCTGGCTGGGCGGGGTGGTGTACGACCGCACCGGGAGTTATGACTTGATCTGGCAAGTGGCGATTCTTCTCAGCCTGTTGGCCGCGGCGTTGAACTGGCCGGTGCGCGAGCGCCCGGTCGCACGCCTGCAAGCCAGTGCGAGCGCCGCGTGAATCGCCTCTGGCCGCGACTGGCCATCAGCGCACTCGGCGCCGCGCTGCTGGCGCTGGCGTGGTGGGGCTGGCAGCAGGGCGGTCTGGCCCTGATGCAGTTGGGCATGAGCATTTGCTAGAAGCCAACATGGCGAGTAACGTCGAGGCCTGACAACTGCTCAAGGATGTTCAACATGTTGATGCGTTGGTGTGCTGTTCCCGCATTGCTGCTGGCGATCACTGGCCTCGCCCAGGCCGCGGATTGCCCGGAGCTGCTTCAAGGTTCGCTGCCCAAGTTGCGGGCCAAGGAATCCATCGATCTGTGCAAGCAGTACGCGGACAAACCGCTGGTGGTGGTCAACACGGCCAGCTTCTGCGGTTTCGCGCCGCAGTTCGAAGGCCTTGAAGCGGTCAATCAGCGCTTCAAGCCGCAGGGCCTGGAAATGCTCGGCGTGCCGTCCAACGACTTCAAGCAGGAATCCAAGGACAGCGCGGAAACCGCCAAGGTCTGTTACGCCAATTACGGCGTTACCTTCAACATGACCGAACCGCAAAAGGTCCGTGGCGACGATGCCACGCACCTGTTTCAAGTGCTGGCCGCGCAGAGCAATGCGCCGAAATGGAATTTCTATAAATACGTGGTCGATCGTCAGGGCAAGGTCGTCGCCAGTTTCTCCAGCCTGACCAAGCCGGATGATCCGGAGTTCATTGCGGCGATCGAGAAGGCGATTGCCTCGAAGCCGTTGGCCAACTGACTCATCCTGTTCCCACATTTGGATCTGCATGAAAAAGCCCCGCCTCTGACAAGAGAGTGGGGCTTTTTCGTGGGCGAGGGGTCAACCTCGCCAGCGTGCATCAGAAGCGGTACGTCGCGCCGACACCGAAACCGTTCGCCGAGTTTTCATACTTGGAGTCGTAGCTCTGGCCACGTGCGTTTTCGTTGCGGATGTTGACCGACTCTTCCTTCAGGTACGAGTAGGCAACGTCGATGGTCAGGTCATCGGTCGGGCTCCAGCCGGCACCGATGCTGAAGATGGTCCGGTCGCCGGTCGGGATACGTGGCGAGCGGTCTTCGTTGTTGGTCGGCGACTGGTCGAAGGTCAGGCCGGTACGCAACACCCATTCCTTGTTCAACTGATACGACGTGCCCACCGCGTAAGCCCAGGTGTCGTGCCAGTTCTGGTCTTCGTTGATCGAACCGAACTGGCCGGCCAGCAGTGGCTGCACCCCGGAGTTCTTCACGGTGATCTTGTCCAGTTGGCTCCAGCGGGTCCAGGTGGTGCCGGCGTAGACGTTCCAGCGATCGTTGATCGCCTGGGTGACCGACAGGTCCACGGATTCCGGGGTGGTGATCTTCAACGAAGCGTCGTATTTCTGGTTGGCGCCCAGACCTGCCAGCGCCAGTGCGCCGTACTTGACCTTGGTGTCGCCTTCGAGCTTGTAATCGACCTTGGAGTGGTAGGTCAGGCCCACGCGGGTGGTGTCGGTGGCTTGTACCAGCACGCCGATGTTGTAGCCCAGTGCGGTGTCGTCACCCTTGATCTTGACCTTGCCGTCCGGCAGCGCCTGGGTGATCGACAGGTTCGATTCCAGCGAACCGTCGATGCGGTTGATGGTCGGACCGAAACCGATCGACACCTTGTCGTTGAAGGCGTAGCTGACGGTTGGCTGGAAGGTGATGACCTGCACTTCGGACTTGCTGCCGAAGTAACGGCCGGCAAAGCCGTTTTCGTAATCGGTGATCAGGCCGAACGGCACGTACACGCCCAGACCGAAGGCCCAGTGATCGTCGATCGGCTTGACATAAAAGCCCATCGGCACGGCGGTGAGAGGCACCATGTCACCGTCGTTGCTGCCGCGGTTGGGGCTGGAGCTGGCGTCGCTGATATCGGTATGTGCGTCAACCAGGGCTACACCGCCGGTGACTTGTTCGCGCTTGATGCGCGACATGCCGGCCGGGTTGCCATAAACAGTGCTTGCGTCGTCGGCAGAAGAAGATCGCCCGGCAAAACCCGTCCCCATCCCGCTGATGCTTTGTTCGTTAAGGGCAAAACCTGCCGCGAAAATCTGGGTGGAGGCAAGGGTAACGGCGAGGCTAAGGGTGGTTTTGAGCATGACTTTTTTCATTATTAGAACTCCTGGTGATCACCGGGGCGAAAATTACCAACATTTTCGCCGCAGCGCTATAGCCCGTATGCCTTGATTTAGAGCGGTTTTGTAGGACAATCCGACCAGAATGACGGCCTGTTGCGAGAACTTGCAAAACCGCTCGGTCAGCAGGCGACCTGCTTCAGCGGTGAAACGCAGGTTTGCCAGGCAAATGTGAAGTCGCGCAGGCGACCCTGGGGCTGGAAGGTCTGACGCCAGATGCGCGCCATGGCCAACAGATCGTTCGGGGCGGGGAGGGTGGGGTTTTGTTCTTCAACCAGCAGCCAGGCGATGGCAGTGGCGTAACGCAGATTGACGGTCAATTCGACATGTGGACCGCTGAGGAATGCATGCTGACTGGCGAGGCCGCGTACCAGGCTGGCACGCTCCGGGTCGAGCGCCAGGTAGTCATCCCAGAGCGCTTGATGGCGCTGCTCGGCGATGCGGTAGAGGCCGTGGCCACGTCGGTCGTGCAGGGCGGATCCGAGGGCTGACTGGCTGGCGGCGATGCCCAGCAGCAGTGATTCGGCAGTGGCGCAGTGACGGCCCAGATAGATCAGCGTGGGGCGAATCACATATCGACACAGTTCACTGGCAGCGATACCCATAAATCCCTCGGTTCTTATAATGGGTGGCGAGTCCTGAAGGAGGCTTGGCAGCAGTGGATCGGTTCAGGCTCGCCGTGAGCGAATCATGTCGCCCGAGTTGAAGTGTAGTGTCATATTCGCGACGTAAAGGCCTGTTTTTAAATTCTTTTCGGCTCCGAGTTATAACCGTTATATCAGTTGGTACTTAGGGTTGAGGCGTAAAAAGAGAAACGTCGGGCAATAAAAAGCCCCGCATTTTCATGCAGGGCTTGTGCTTTTGCAGCCTTTTCGGCTCTCAGGCGATCAACGCCTGACGTGTACGATCGATCACGGCCTGCAGCGGTTCGGCGCTGGAGTACTGATCGGGGTACAGACGCTCGCTGTGGCGAGCGATCCCGTGTTCATTGACCACGGTGAAGCTGAAGCAGCCTTTGCGAGCGGCCATGATCATGCAGTTCATGGGGGCAAAAGCGTTGGTTAGGGTGCGAATGGCATCCTGAGTGTGGATTTGAGTAGACATAGTTATTAGGTGTTCCTACAAATGACACGGTTAAGAACCGTGCAACGTTAAAACGTTCCAGTAACGTCGATCACCATTGATCGAACGAAGAACCCGACTGGAACAAAGCAGCCAGTTTGCAGCGCTATTAAGTTGGCGCGCTTTGGGCTGGCAGGTAGGTACTTAGGAGGACAGGCATCACAACGAGGGCAGAGGTTCTGGGCCCAGGGTGAAGATCCTGATCAATTTGCAGGTTGGTTCGGTCAGAGTAAGTGTTCTTCGCAACACCCTTCGCATCAGTGGAAGGCTGTGTTGGCGCAAGATTTACCTGGAAACCATCGAGGGGTCGTTCCCGCTTTTTTCGGTTGAGCTTCTTTAAAAGAGGCTGACCGTGGGGATGTGTTCGACCGGAATTGACTTTCAGCTTGGTACTAACGCCGCGGATAGTAACGGATCGAAATCGCTAAAGCAAATGGCCGGCGAAAAAAACATTGCAGTCCAGCGCAGGGTTTGCTTGGCGTGAAAACGTGGTCGCCCGTAAACGGGCATTTTTCGACCGTCGGTCGGCGAGGATACGTTGATCAACCGCGCTGGCAAGCGGCTTATCTGCGGATCAGCAGCCGAAACGACCCGAAAAAGCGCACCGATATAACCGGGTAACAGGTACTTGTGCACATTAGTTGCGCGGCCTGTCACAGCACTGTCATATCAATCCTGACACCGGTGGCTGCCTGCATCGAAAGTTTAAGTCAATGAAAAACATCGCTTTTTTTTGTTGGTGAAAAAATCGTCAGTTTGACTGCGAGCCCCGTTCCATAAGGCTTTGCGCGAGTTGCAGGACGGTTGTCCACTGAGTTATCCACAGCTTCTGTGGATTGTCCCGAGCGCTTGCTCTAGCACGGGCGTGCCGGGTTGTTTTTAGACTTTACCTGTAAGAAAAAAAGAGTAGAGTGGCGCGCCTTCCGATTCGTCCCACAGTGCTATATGAAGTTTCGCTCAGTATCAGACTCTGTTACCTCAGACCTTCCTGCTGTTACCCCGCCCAAGCGATTTTCCGTACGTGTTGCGGAATGGCTGCTCGACAGCCCGCGCCTGAGCGCCAGCCATAACGCCAAGCACCTCGCCGGCCGCCTGCTCAAGCAACCGGCGCGCGAAGGCGTGGTCACGGCGCAAAGCCGCCTCGGTCAGTTGATGTGCCGCGAGTGCGGTAACGCACGGGATCGACGCATTGGCCAGGAGCTGCTGCGCCAGGCCGCCCGCGCCGGCGACCGTCGTGCACAAAGGGAACTCGGCCAGCTCGAAGACTGAGCTGTCCAAGACCTGACACCTTGGTTAACCTTCAGGCTTTATCGGACCGGCAGGAGTCGCTATGGCTATGGACTTGACCAGCATATTGCTCGGTCTCGCAGCGGCAGGGCTGCCCTTGTTGGCGCTTGCCTGGCAGCTGCAACGCCGGGCGAGCAGCGGGCAAGCCGCGCAGGCCTTGCTGGAAGAACGGCTGACCATGGCGCAACTGGCCCAGGACGGCCTCAATGCGCAGCTCGAGGCCAGTCGCGATGAAGTCGCCGATCTCGGCCAGGCCAACGCTGCAAAACAGGCTGAGCTGGCGGCCCTGCGTCGCGAAGTCGAACTGCTGCAGATCGAGCGCGACGATGCTCGCGACGCCGCCCACGCCTGGAACCTTGAACGCGCCAACAAGGAAGCCGAACTGCGCCGCCTCGACGCCCAAGCCGCGTCGCTGAATGCCGAGCTGCGTGAGCAACAGGAAAGCCATCAACAACGTCTCAACGACCTGCAAGGCTCGCGCGATGAACTGCGCGCGCAGTTTGCCGAGCTGGCCGGGAAGATTTTCGATGAGCGCGAACAGCGCTTCGCCGAAACCAGTCAGCAACGGCTCGGCCAGTTGCTCGATCCGCTGAAGGAACGCATCCAGTCCTTCGAAAAACGCGTCGAGGAGAGTTATCAGGCCGAGGCCCGTGAGCGTTTTTCGTTGGCCAAGGAGCTCGAGCGTTTGCAGGCGCTGAACCTGCGTCTGAGCGACGAAGCGACCAATCTCACCCGTGCCCTGAAAGGGCAGAAGACCCAAGGCAACTGGGGCGAACTGATTCTCGAGCGAGTGCTTGAACACGCGGGTCTGGAGAAGGGCCGCGAGTACCAGACCCAGGTCAATCTCAAAGGCCCGGACGGCGAGCGCTTCCAGCCGGACGTGATCATTTACCTGCCCGGCGACAAGCAGGTGGTGGTCGACTCCAAGGTCAGCCTTACCGCCTACCAGCAATACGTGGCCGCCGACGATGACACCCTCGGGCAGATCGCGATCAAGCAGCACGTGCTGTCGCTGCGCAATCACGTCAAGGGCCTGGCCGGCAAGGATTACAAGCGTCTGGAGGGGCTGCACAGCCTCGATTTCGTTTTGCTGTTCGTGCCGATCGAGGCGGCGTTCTCGGCAGCGTTGCAGGCCGAGCCGACGCTGTTTCAGGAGGCGTTTGACCGCAATATCGTGATTGTCAGTCCGACCACCTTGCTTGCCACGTTACGGGTGATTGACAGCCTCTGGAAGCAGGAGCGCCAGAGTCAGAATGCGCGGGAAATCGCTGAGCGTGCGGGGTGGCTGTATGACAAGTTCGTGTTGTTCATTCAGGATCTGGACGAGGTGGGCAATCGCTTGCAGCAGTTGGACAAGGCTTACAGTTCGGCGCGTAACAAGCTCACGGAAGGGCGGGGCAATCTGGTCAGTCGCAGTGAGCAGTTGAAGTTGCTGGGCGCGCGGGCGAGCAAGAGTCTGCCGGCTGATTTGCTGGAGCGGGCGATGACGGATGTTGATGGGCTCGTTGAGTTGCCTGACTGATTTTTGAAGCTTCGGGTACAGGCTCGGTTCTTGGGTACATATCCGTTGCTGCGGTAACGGCTGCTTAGGGTTTCGCCCTTACGGCGAGTCCCTTTTTCAGACGCCAAAAAGGAACCAAAAGGCTTTGCTCCTACGTACGGCCCTCGCAGGCTCGGGTTCCTTCGCTCCGGGATCGATCCGGGCGCAGCGGCTACGGTTTGCTTCGCTGCACCTACTTCCGCTGTGTCTGGCTGCGCCAGACGGTCGCTGCGCTCCCA
>NZ_JBUDGD010000042.1:0-52288 GCF_055484735.1 Pseudomonas sp. 15C
CATCGCATGAAAATACGAGACAGCGAGCAGGTCAGCGGCGCCCAGGGCCTGACCGACGTAGCCCTGGCCCTGAACCTGGCCCATGCGCAGCGCGTGGCGACGAATGTTGTGCGCCCGCTCTGCCAGAGTCAGGGATGCAGCGTTTGAAGACTCAATAGTCATGATGAAACTCCGTTGATTCAACGATTGACCAGGGCGGCAGGGATGCGCAGCACCAGCGCGGCGCCGGCGAACAACACGCCCGTGATCAGGTACATGCCGATGGCGCTGGAACCGGTCACGGTGGTGACCCAGCCAATCAGGTACGGCGAGCAGAAACCGGCGAGGTTGGCGAAGCTGTTGACCGCAGCGATCCCGGCAGCGGCGGACACACCGCCGAGCAGCGTGGTGGGCAGCATCCAGAACAGCGAGGTTGCCGAGAGAATCCCCGAAGCCGCCAGGCACAGGCTGAGGATCGACAGCGTCGAATTGCCGCCCATCATTGCCGCCAAACTCAAACCGATCGCCCCGGCAATCATCGGCACGATCAAGTGCCAGCGGCGTTCGCGGTGCTTGTCGCTGCTGCGGCCCACCAACAGCATCGCGGCAATCGCGCAGAGGTACGGCAGACTGGTGAGGAAGCCGATGTGCAGCGGGTCGGAAACGCCCGAATTGCGCACCAGCGTCGGCAGCCAGAAGGTGATTGCGTACTGCCCCATCACCACGCAGAAATAGATCCCGGCGAGCAGCCACAAGCGCCGGTCGCGAATGAACTCGCCGACCGAGGCGTGGGTGACTTTTTGCTGGTCGTCTTCCGCCAATTCACGGCTGATCAGCGCTTTTTCGTCGTCGTTGAGCCAGGTCGCCTGATGCACGCCGTCCTTCAGATAGCTGAGCACCAGCAGGCCGACGAGCACCGTAGGCACCGCTTCGAGTACGAACATCCACTGCCAGCCGGCCCAGCCATGCACACCGGCAAAATGGTTCATGATCCAGCCAGACAGCGGGCCGCCGACCATGCCGGACAGCGGAATTGCGATGAACCACAACACGGTCATGCGCGCACGCCGGTAGGACGGGAACCAGTAAGTCAGATAGAGCAACAGGCCCGGCGCCAGACCGGCCTCGGCAATACCCAGCAGAAAGCGCAGGGCGTAGAACTGCCACGCGGTTTCGACAAAGGCGAACAGCGCCGAGACGATGCCCCAGGTGATCATGATCCGTGCGATCCAGACCCGCGCACCGACCTTGTGCAGGATGATGTTGCTGGGCACTTCGCAGAGGAAATAGCCGATGAAGAAGACACCGGCGCCCAGGCCGTAAACGGTTTCGCTAAGGGCCAGATCGTTCATCATCTGCAGCTTGGCGAAGCCGACGTTGACCCGATCCAGATAGGCGCACAGGTAGCACAGCATCAGGAACGGCATCAGCCGCCAGGCCGTTTTGCGATAGGCAGAAGAGCGCACGGTCGAAACCGCTTCGAGCGACAGGGTAGTCATGGTCTGATCTCTTGTTTTTATTGACCGCCAGGCCTTCAGGCCCGGCTGCGTCATCGATCCAGAACCGCACGGGCCGGGCAGGCCCGCCCAGGTGTTGTCAGTGAATCAGCATGCCGCCGTTTACGTCGAGGGTGACGCCGGTCAGATAAGAGGACAGGTCGCTGGCCAGGAACAGCGCCGCGTTGGCGACGTCCTGCGCCTCACCGAGGCGGCCGAGCGGAATGCCGTCGATGATCGCGTGGCGGCGGTCATCCTGCATCAGGCCGCCGGTGATGTCGGTGTGAATCAAACCGGGGGCGATGGAGTTGACGCGAATATTGTCCGGCCCCAGTTCGCGGGCCATGGCTTTGCCCAGCCCCAGCACACCGGCCTTGGCCGCGCTGTAATGCGGGCCGCCGAAAATCCCGCCACCGCGCTGCGCCGACACCGAAGACATGCAGACGATGCTGCCCGAAGCCTGCTGGCGCATCAGCGGAATCACCGCTTGCGACATCAGCAGGGTGCCGCGCAGGCTGACGTCGAGCACCTTGTCGTAATCGGAATGGCCGATTTCGAGGGTTTTCAGCGGCTGAGTGATGCCAGCGTTGTTGACCAGAATATCGATGCGCCCGAAGTGTTCGATAACGGCAGCGACGGCCTGTTGCACCTGCGCCTGATCGGCGACGTTGGCGGCGAGGCCCAGATGACCTTCGCCCAGGGACGCCGCGGCATCGCGGGCGGCGGACGCATCCAGATCGAGGATCACCACCTGTGCGCCGTGTTGCGCAAACGTGGTTGCGGTAGCGCGGCCGATGCCACGGGCAGATGCGGCGCCGGTGATGATTGCGACTTTGCCTTGAAGAAGCATGAAGGAGTCCCTCAAATTGTTTTTATTGGGTCGGTCCGTGAAAAACCGATGACTCAGCTTGTCCTCCGGGGCGGGGTCGAGCAATAACGCGAACGTCATTCAATGCTGAAAAAAATTCAGCACTCGTCAATCCGGCTGGCGAGTGATTGAATGCGAACAGCCGAAAAACCATAAAAAATCTAACGGAGCCGCCATGCGCACCGATTCCGATGCCCCTGTGATCCTGCCACCGCTGAGAGCAATTCAGGCCTTCGAGCAAACGGCGCGCTTCGGCAACGTCGCCCGCGCCGCCGAAGTGCTGGACCTGACGCCGTCAGCGGTCAGCCATCAATTGGCAAAACTGGAAGGCATGATCGGCCGGCAATTGTTTGTGCGCGCCGCGCGCGGTGTGTCGCTGACGCCGGTGGGCGAGCAGTATTTGAAAGAGGTTTCCGGGATTCTCCACAGTCTGGCCGTGGCCACCGAACGCGCGGCCAGCGATGTCAGCCTCGATTGCCTGCGGCTGCATTCATCGCCGAGCTTTGGCCTGCTCTGGCTGATGCCACGCCTGGAAGCGTTTCGCGCCAGTCATCCGGACATTCAGATCAACCTGTCCTGTTCCTACGAATCGCTGCATTTCAGCCGCGACAAGATCGACGTCGATATCCGCCATGGCACGCCGAACTGGCCGAGCTACGAGGTGCGCACGGTGCGCAATGAAAAATTCGCCGTGCTGACCTCGCCGAAGCTGCTCGCGCAGCGACCGGTGCGCGCGGCGGCGGACCTGCTCGATCATGATCTGATTCTGTCGGAAGCGACGCTGCTGAAGTGGCCGCAATGGTTTGCCCAGCACGGACTGGCCCGACCGGAGCGGCCGTATGCGCTGAGCTTCGACCGCTCCTACATGTCACTGGAAGCCGCCAGTCACGGGCTCGGCTTTGCCCTGGAAAGCACCTTGCTGGCGCAAAAATATCTGGCGGCCGGCACTCTGGTTGAAGTGGCGCCTGAAGCATTGAGTGCCGCGGTGGCCGCCCATCATCTGGTGTTTCCCAAGGCGCATTCGACGTTTCCCCGGGTCCGACGCTTTCTTGAGTGGATCGAAACCGAGCTGGGCCATGGTTTCGTCTATTGAGCCGGATTGACCTCAGGTCGGGATCGCGCCGCTGAGCACCGCAAACGCCAACATCACCAGACTCACACCCCAGGCCCAGAAAAACGTGTACATGATGTGCTTGCGCAACTCGACGCCGGCCAGCGCCAGGGCAAGGTAGACGCTGGGCACCACCGGGCTGATGGCGAAGCCGGTGTTCTCGCCGATCAACATGGCCCGTGCTACCGCTTCCAAAGGCACGCCGGCAGCGACCGCCACATCGCGGATCACCGGCAATAACGCAAAGTAGTAGGCGTCGGGGGAGAAAATCATCCCCAGCGGCACGCCGAACGCGCCGATGATCAAGTGCAGGTATTGCGCAGAGCCGTGGGGCAGGGCGTCGATCAGGGCGAGAGCCATGCCGTCGGACATTTTCGCCCCGGACAACACGCCGAGCAGCACACCGGCCGCCATCATCACCAGAACCATCTGCAGAGCGTCGGCCGCATGCGCCTTGATGCGCTCGGTCTGCGCCTCCAGCGAAGCAAAGTTAAGCGGCAGCGCAATGCCCAAACCGACCATGAAGCAGGCATACAACGGGAAAATACCGCTGAACAGGCAGGCGAGGATGGCGACGGTCAGGGCTACGTTGAGCCAGTAACGCAACTGGCGTGGGGACAGCGCGTGCTCACGTTCTTCTGGCTGGGCCAGTGTGGCGTCGAAACTCGACGCTGCGCCCAAGGATTTCGGCAGCCGCCGCTGCGCACGCAAACCGAGCCATCCGGCAATCAGCAGCAGACAGGCAAAGCCCACCAGTTGCACCGGAATCAGCCCCATCCACAGCGCGGTCGCGTCGAGCCCAGTAGTAGCGGCCGCGCGAGCGGTGGTGCCGCCCCACGGCACCATGTTGCCGACGCCTGCGGTCGTGCCGACCAGCAGCAAGAGCATGTTCGGGCTCATGTTCAGGCGTTTGTACAGCGGCAGCAGTGCCGGGATGGTCAGCAGAAAAGTAGCGGCGCCGACGCCGTCGAGGTGCACCACCGCCGTCACCAAAACCGTGACCAACGCCACGGCCAGCGGCTTGCCGCCGGTACGGCGGATCAGGAAATTCACCAGCGGATCGAACAGGCCGCGATCGCGCATGATGCCGAAATACAGGATGGCAAACAGAAACAGCGCGGCGGTCGGCGCGACAGTGATCAAGCCGTTCTTGATGAAGTCGCCGATTTGCGGCGGCGCGAAACCCGCCAGCAGGCAGACGGCGACGGGGATTGTGGTGAAGCCCACCACCGGGCTGATCCTGCGAAGCAAAATCAGCGCGATGATGCTGAACATCATGAGAAAACCCAGTGCAGTGATCATGGATATGGCATCTCGGTATTGTTTTTATTGTTCGATTGGGTCCGATGGGGCGGCCCGGTAAAACCTGTCAGAGGAGGGCGGTCAACCCGGTGCCGGCAAGCGCAACGACAGCAGCAGGTAGCTCAGGCTTTTGCCATGGCGGTCGAGCCCCGGGCTGCGATTCACCCCGCCTTCGAGCGCGTCGTCGAGAACGAAATTCAGCGCCTGCAGCGTATCGATCTCATAACGCTGAACGCGTGAAGGCCGGCGGCTGGCGAACTGCTCGGCGACGCGCTCGACGGTCAGTTCGCGCTTGAGCCAGTCGTAGTGCGCGGCGTCCAGCGGCAGGACCACGACGCTGAGGATATTGCCTTTATCGCCGGCGCGGGCGTGGGCGAAATCGGCAAGCGTGACAAGTGCAGTCATCAGTACCACTCCAGGCGCGTCTCGATTTCATCGCGCGCAATCAGAAAACCGTGGGTCGCGATCGACTCGCTCAAGTGCCGGCGAACGCCGCCACCGCCAGCCGGGCCGTTGGTGTAGAGGGACTCAACCTCAGCCAGCAGCAGGTCGACCTGGGCGCGGTCCTTGTGTACCAGACCGACCCTGACCGTCACATCCGCCACCTGCGGCGCTTGCGCCAGACATTGGTGGAGGTAATCGCCGCGTGCATCGTTGAACAGGCTGGCGACGCCGGCAATGTCGATCCACGGCTGCACTTGCGGGGCCGTGTGATCGAAGCGTTGCAGGAGGATTTCACGGGCAAGCTTCGCCCGATCGACCGCGCCGGGGCCGGCATAGGAAATCTCGGCTTCGCCAAACCACATGCCGCGCACACCCGCCAAACCCTTGAGCTGTGCGGGACGCGGGTGGCCCTGAATACCGCTGATGGCCACGCGATTGGGAGAGAGGGTGGTCACGCTGGCTTCGCCGAGGTCGAGCACCACATCCGGCGTGAGGTAACGGCGCGGGTCATGGACCTCATAAAGCAGTTGTTCCTTGACCGTGCGCTCGGTCACGCAGCCGCCGGAGCCAGCCGCTTTGGTGATCACCAGCGTGCCGTCAGCACTGATCTCGGCGATCGGGCAGCCCAAACGCGCCGGATCGGGCACATCCTTGATGCCGGGATGGCCAAAATAGCCGCCGGTGACTTGAGTGCAGCATTCCAGCAGATGCCCGGCCGCCGTAGCGATGGCCATTTTCTGCCAGTCATCCGCCGCCCAGCCGAGACCATGGCGGATCGGACCCACCGCCAGCGAAGGGTCGGCAACCCGACCGCAGAGGACGATGCCGGCGCCATCATTTAATGCCTGGGTGATGCCGTCGGCGCCGGTGTAAACGTTCACCGAAACCACATCGTGCTGAGCAACGTCGAGGTCCAGCCACTGCTCAAGACGCTGCTGTTCGACGTGCAACAAGTCATCGCCGAGCACGCAGGCGATCTTCAGATCCGCGTGGCGTGCGCCCAGTTCGGCTCGTAACCGCTGGGCGGCGGCGCGTGGATTTGCCGCGCCGCCATTGGTGATGATGGGGATGCCAGCCTCGATGCAGGTATCGAGCACTGGGCGCAGAAAGTCGAATAACCGCGCGGCATAGCCGCTCTCCGGGTCAGCCTGTTTGCGCAACTGCGCCTCGGCGAGGGTGCGCTCGGCGAGCAGTTCATACATCAGATAGCGTTTGCCGGCGCGGCTGGCCAGATCCTGCGCCAGGCGCAAACCTGCGTCGGGGCGATCGTTGGCGAAACCTGCGCCACAACCGATATGAATTGTTGTTGTCATTGCGTCGGACTCGGCATGTGTTCGCGGCCATCATGCGAGCGTTGGATTGTTCTGTGAATTTTAAATATTCTAAGAATTAATCCATTAATTTTATCGGTCGAGCATGGACATCAACTTCCGCCAGCTGCGCGCGTTCATCCTGATCGCCGAGACCTCAAGCTTCACCCGTACCTCAGAGAAACTGCACGTCTCACAACCGGCGCTGAGCTACATCATCCGCAAGCTCGAAGAAACCATCGGCCTGCAACTGCTCGCGCGCAACACCCGCAGCGTCGAACTGACCCCGGCCGGCGAACACTTCCTGCCCCAGGCCCAGGCCATGCTGCGCGACATGGAAAACGCCGTGCGCGATGCGCGTGAAACGCTGAATCTCAATCGCGGCAGCATCCGTTTGGCCGCACTGCCGACCGCGGCGGCGTCGTTCCTGCCGGAAATCATTGCCGCGTTCATGCACGAGTACCCCGGCGTGCAGGTGTCGCTCCGCGATGGACGCGCGGGGGAGGTGAGTCACTGGGTGCAAAGTGGCGAAGTCGATATCGGTATCACTTCGCGGCCGGAGGATCTGTCGGGACTGGAATTCGACGCGCTGATGGACGACAACCTGGTGCTGCTGGTTCGCCGGGATGCTCTGGCGGGCAGCACTGACGAGCGTTGGCAGTCGCTGCCTTATATAGCGCTGACCCCGGACACCAGCATTCGTCCGTTGGCCGATGCGGCGTTGGGGTTGTTGGGTGTGAACGCTGAATGTTCGTGGGAAGTTGCGCACATGAGCACGGCGGCGGCGCTGGTGCGTGCGGGGTTGGGGTTTACGTTGTTGCCGGCCAGCGCCACGAGGTTTTTGCGTGTTGATGCGCAGGTGGCGGTTTTGCAGGTGGAACAGCCGCAGCAGCGGTCGTTGGGTTTGTTGCAGAGGAAACCGTTGAAGCAGACGCCGTCGATGCAGGCGTTTGTGCGCAGGTTGGCAGGGTTGAGGCTAGGCTGAGCCAGTGGCGCTCCGATGTTTAATCGTGAGCAAACTGGTCAATCAGTCCCAGACGCGGCACGCGCATATGTGGCCGCAACAAAGCGCCGGGAGCGATTACTGCGTTTGCACCGATTTTGCAGCCATCACCAACAAGGGCACCGAATTTGTTGACCCCCGTTTCTATTACGTGATCTTCATGGCGGATTTTTATATGGGCGCCGTCAAGCTCGTTACGATAGTTGGCAATGATCGCCCCGGCTTCGATATTTACTGCTTCGCCAATCAATGAGTCACCAACAAAGTTGAAGTGCGCCAGCTTGCTACCGTCCAGCATGAACGTACTCTTGAGCTCGCAACTTGGGCCAACAATGCAATGACTCCCCAGATAAACACCTCCACGGAGATAAGCGCCTGCAGCCACGAAAGAGCCTTCGCCAATGATAATTGCGCCTTTAAGGACCGCTCCTTGTTCAATGATGGCTGTTTCATGGACGGCACAATTGCCCTGGCGCCGGTATCCTGCGCCCAGCGTGTCAAGCAAGGCCAGGATCCGGCTTTCGCAGTCCTGAGCCACGGTCCATGGGGCCGCAGAACATATACCCAGCAATGGCCATCCAGCGATGTATTCACTGATCTCTGGTAGCTTCATAAAAACCTCGTAAATCATTCCGTGGAAAGTAGTCTGACAGGGCCGTGCTTTCGCCCGTGGACAAGCCAAAGCCAGCATCAACTACGGCCCGATCAATCAGAATTCCAGTGAAGTACCGTCTTGCGGAATATCGACCCGGCTCTCGATCCCGTGTTTCCTGACATAGGCGCGCAGCTCTTCGCGAGTCAGTGACATATGGTTGATTGCATCCATATGCACGGCAACGATCTTCGCATCTTTCGCGGCCTTTGAGGCGCGCAGCACGTCGTCTTCGCCCATGATGATTGATCCCTTGTAGCCGGTCATCATCGCCTTCCCGGCGTTAAGCACGATGACTTCGGGATGATATTTCTCGATGGTCTGGTCAACTTCTTTACGCCAGACAGTGTCGCCAGCGAGGTAAAGGGTCTTGTAGCCTGGCGCCTGAAACACCACGCCCATTGCTTCACCCAGCGGTTTGGCAAGTGCTGGCACGGCGTACATCTCGTCGGTGCCATGTTGGCCACCTGTCTTGGTGATCTTAACGCCGCCGAATTGCGCTTCATCAGTTAGTACGCGCACATTCTTGAAACCTTGCGAGCGAATCAGTTGCGCATCTTCTTCATGCTGAGCGAACAGAGGGATGTCTTTGGGCAGTGCTTTTTGCGCAGCGTCATCCCAGTGATCAAGGTGGGTATGGGTGACGATGACAGCGTCGACACCGGCAATGATGTCGGCGGGCGCCTCGGTCAGATCAACCAATGGGTTGCGCAGGTTGCTGCGGTAGGTATTTTCAAAGCCAGGGTAGGCGCCTTTTTTGGCAAGCATCGGGTCGATCAGAAAGGTCGTATCGCCATAGGTGATCTTCGCCGTCGCGTTGCGAACCTGGTGCAGTTCGACTTTATGAGCTGCGTCAGGTGCCTGGGGAGCGTTTGTACCCGCGAATGCCGGTGCGGTCGTTGCAGCACAAGCGATGCTGACGGCAAGGGGAAGTGTTTTAAAGTTCATGGATTCAGTCCTGTTGATGTATCGATGCGCCATTCTTGCTGAATCGCATCAACCTCAACAGTGGCCTGAATGACAGCTTTCGATATAATCGGGCCATAGGTTTTTATTCAAGCCGGGAGTAGGGTGGTCGCTCGAATCCTGGTCATCGTTGTGGAAAGCGGACGTAGAGCCCTTTGGGCTTACCGGGGGTATTGCATGGGTTCCATCCGCGTTGCCGTATTGGCTTTCGATGGCGTAAGCCTGTTCCATCTTTCGGTTCCGGGGATGGTATTGGGCACCGCTCAATCCGGTTCCGGCGAAACCCATTATGAGGTCAGTTATTGCGCAGTGACGCCCGGGATGGTGATTACCGACCAAGGCGTCGGTCTTGAGGTGAAGCAAGGCCTGGAGCTGATGGCGTCGGCTGATGTGATTGTTATTCCAGCGTGGGGCGATCAGTCGGTCTCTGCGTGTCCTGAACTCGTGGAGGCTCTTCAGGCAGCCAATTCCACAGGCAAGCTCATCGTCGGGTTGTGCCTCGGAGCGTTTGTGCTCGGAGATGCCGGACTGCTCGATGGCAAGGAAGCGACCACTCACTGGGCAGCCCGAGACGAATTCGCGCAACGCTTTCCCAATGTCCGCTTCAGACCAGAGGTGCTTTACGTCAGCGCAGACAACATCGTGACCTCCGCAGGAACGGTGGCGGCAATCGATTGTTGCCTGCATTTGATACGTGAACGACTTGGCGCTGATGTCGCAAACCGCACTGCGAAGATGCTGGTGACGCCACCACATAGACAGGGTGGCCAGGCTCAATACGTTGAATATCCTGTGCCGCAGCTGTCCAGCGAGACTCATTTGTCTGAAGTATTGACGTGGGCGCGCATGAATCTGTCGGGTGATCTGTCGCTCGACGTTCTGGCGGAAAAGGCAAAGATGAGCCGGCGAACGTTTACTCGGCGTTTCAAGGAAACTACCGGCACAACCGTTTCCAAATGGCTGAACAGCCAGCGCGTGGCCAGAGCGCAGGAGCTTCTGGAAACGACAGATTTGCCTATCGAGTGCGTGGCTGGTGAGGCGGGCTTCGGAACCGCCTTATCCTTGAGGCAACAATTCGGCGCTCAACTCGGGACTTCGCCTTCTGAGTACAGGCGAATGTTCTGCCGCGAAATGAAACAGGCCGAGAAGACGGCAGAGACGTTGCACGCCTGCCCTTAAGGTCGGTGAATCTCAATCACAATTCCCTCATTTACATCCGGGGCACGAAAGTAGCTAGTGATCAGATCGAACTCAGCGTCAGTTGCTGCAAATTCATGCTCGGCGCGGCCATTGCGCTGATGTAGCCTGGCCCGACAGGTCTCATCATCCAGTTCGATGTAGTGGAAACAGTGGGAAACTCCAGCAGCGTCGGCCAAACCGCATAACCACTGCCTGTCTTCTGGAGTATTAGCCGGGAAATCCAAAACCACGGTCACGCCTGATTTCAGCACATCAATGACAAGCGTGCCGACCAGGTTCCGAATCTGACGCGAAAGCCGCACGTAATCGACCACTCTTTTGACCTGATCGGGATAGAGCTGTGAGAGCCAATAATCTTCACTGAGCAGAATGGCCGAACGTTCGGATGCCAAGGACTTGGCCAATGTCGATTTGCCGGATGCAATCTTGCCTGCCATCAGGTGCAGTACTGGTTCGGGCATGAGAGACGTCTCCTTGTCGAGTTTTCATGATGCTCATTGAAAAGCGGCGAAGCAACTAGAGCTACCACTGTAGCGCTGCAGATCACGTGTGGATTCCCTGTTCTGGATCACGGTAACCGCAGCGATTTCAGGCGGGGGAATCCAGCAGGGAAATCAGGCGCGGCTCGATGCTGTCGGGTTGTATCTCGAGAATTGCCAGCGTGACTGGCAATTTGAAACGCCGAGGGCCGGCGCTACCAGGGTTCACGTATAGGCGATCGCCGCGCCATTCGATGCGCGGTTTGTGGGAATGGCCGGTGATGATGAGCTTTATGTCTGCATCCAGATCGGCGGGGACGTCGGCGATGTCGTGGATAAGGAGCGTGTGCCAACCGTTGAGAGTGCACGTCAGAAGGTCGGGAAGGTCTTTGGCCCACGGGCTGCTGAGATCATTGTTGCCGCGCACGGCGTGAACGGGAGCAATTTTGGACAACTGGACGAGGATGTCCGGATTGCCGATGTCGCCGGCGTGGATTATCAGGTCACAGCCTTGGAGCGCGTCGATGGCTTCGGGGCGGAGGAGATTGTGAGTGTCGGATATTACAGCGGTTTTCATGGGCCAATTCTCCGTGGACGTTTCGATCTCACGAGCCGGGGATCGCCAGGCTTTACAGAACGTTACAGAGCCGTCCTTTACCCCACTGTGAGATTGTCTACTTATCGTATCTAGGTGGTAGGGGGCAGTCGTAGTTCACATCGATCATGTCGAGATTCTTCAGATCGAAGTTTGCGTAGTCACGTTCATTCGACGTCCGGATTGCGGGCTGGCCGTAGAGAAACACGAACGCTGTCGGCTTGTCCTTCTCGGCGATCTTGGAAAGCCGCACTGCCATCAGGTTTTTGAGCTTGTAGTTTTCTATGAATGCGTCGGAGACGAAGCATGAGGTGATCAGGCTGTCGTCTCCTCGCTTGAAATTCTTTTTGAATTTGATTCGGTAGCCATTATTGGCTTTCGTGCGGTCAACATACGCCCAGCCGTAGTAAATGATTGGGTGGTCAGGCAGGTCGTCCAGATCCTGCTCCCAGATGCATTTGAAGATGCTGGCGTAGGGCACGTCCTGCCCGGCAATGTTCAAACGCCTGAACTCAAGGGTCTCATCGGAACGGTATCGGATGTATCTGCTGACTACAGATCGAACCGAGTAAATAGGCCCGACTATGCCTGATTCCCCTAGCTTCGGGGTATAGGGGCGGGTGCTTCTCGCACGCTTTTTCGCTATATGGACGTCCGCGCCAGGCTCGACCGCGTGCTCGTCATAGTAGGAGGCAGGTCGCTCGAGTTTGAAGACGTCGACAATGGATTGGTCAACCGTTCTGCGTTCCTGCCCATCCAGTTCAGCGGGCTGGAGCTCCAATTCGACGGGGGCGCCATTGGCAATACCACACGCTTCACTATGAGCTCCGTAGACCTTGAAGTGCGGGACGACCCTCATGTTCTGGACGTCTTTGTCCAGATTCGCGCAGGTAACTTGGGCGGAGCAGTCAGCAGCCGGACATACGAATGCGCGCTTGTTTGTAATCACCCCTGACCAGTACAGATCGTAGGCGCGATCAGGGTCGACAAAATCGTCAGCCTCAATGCTGTAGGCCACATCCAATGACATAGTTCACCAAGTCCTTTTGAGCTGTCTGAAAAGTGGTCGCTAGTATTGGCCATAGCCTCGTTAGTGAGCCAGAGTCTTGATGCGTGGCCATGTTCCAATCAACTCGGCAGGGACGTGGGCGGGCGTCGTTACTGAGCGGAAGACGGTTAGCTCCTCACACTCCACCGGACAACAATGCCTCCGCTCAGACCAAGACTACGGCGCCACCGAACCGCCGGCAGGAATCGACAGGGTCTTGAAGGTCTCAATCTTCTCGGATTCCAACTCCTTCAGTATCGTTTCCTTGGCGTCGTTCTTGTCGATAGACCTGCCCGTGTTATCGAAGCTTATCTGCTTGATCCTCAATTCAATCTCACTGTCTTTTTTCTGGGCCGCGGAAAATTCTGGAAAGCCAAGCGAGATCACGCAATCGCCATCGAGGCCCGAGGTGCTGAATCGGAATTTGGCATCGACCCTGTGCAGGAACAGGCTAGGGCGATAGGACACATCTGAAAGAAAGTCAGAGTGCTCAAGGCTGAAGCCCTTCAAGTCCAGGTTTCGGATCTTTTCCTTCATCCAGTCCAGCGCTGCGGGGAGGAGGATGTCTGGGTCGGGCGAGATCCCGATATCGACGACCTCCTTAAAGGACAGTGCGACCAATTTGCTGTGTTGCGTGAGCCCTAACAGGTAATTGAACCTGTTCTGGTTGGTAAAATCGCAGAAACGAATCGAGGTGGCCTGCTCAGTTTCACTGATCTGCTTGACCGATTTGAAATGTGAAATCAGATGCTTCGACATCGCCTTGTTTGTCGTCTTTGTTTCCGGCGCAGTGTGCGTGAAGATCATGATGAGCTCGTCCTGAGCCTTGTTTTTCTTGATCTCGATGGAGCCTTTGAAATTTTTGCGCGAGTCAGCCCAGCTCTTGGAGCGGTCAGTTCGCTCTAGCAGGTAGTCCATCCGGATCGTGTCGAGGTCTCTGTTGACTGGGTAGAATTCTGGTGTTCCCAAGACCTTGAAGTTTACGAACTCAAGATCCAGCAGCTTGTTGACATCCATGACGTCAGGGATCGCGTCCAACAAGGCATCATCACCTTGCCACTTGATCGTCTGGGTGGTGATCTTGGGGTTGTCTTCCTTGGTCGTGTAGGCAAGCTGAAGCTTGGAAAACTCGCTCGGACGTACCAAAGACAGCGTAAGAGCAGGGATGGAATGCTCTTTCTCTGAGCTGTTGATGAAGACGCCTCGGCTCTTCAGAACGTGTTTGATGTCGCCGGCACTGATGTAAGGCTGAGCAAGGTAGGTACGCAGCGCTTCACCTTGGGGAAGGATAGAGTCAATATTTTGATTACTCACTGCATTACCCCCTGAAATCTGCTTGGTAGGATTCGAATTCGACGATTGAAGCGAACTCCTTGTTCGCAATTGACAGCCTCGCAATGTCTGCAATTTCCTCATGATCTACGTAGTTGTAGTCAGGGAACGCGAGGGCCACCTTGTGAGGAAATTCCATGGCGATTTCCATCGAGAAGCCAATCATGCGTTTTACCGCTTCGAGGCTGAAAGGATCCTGACAGCAGATGAGCAGTGATTTCCTTTCATGCTCTTGGATGAAGAAAGGGATCAAGCCACTGTTGAGGTATTCGGGAGGCAGTATCGTCCCGTTTGTGACCCTCTCGATGGGGCTTACGTTTTTCCCAGTAGAGGGGTAGAGGAAACGAACATTTTCTGCGCCGAATCGATTTCTCGCGTACGTAATGGTGTCGAACAGAAAGCTAGCTCGGTAATTATCAATGACGTAGATGGTGCCGTAGTTGGAGCTGTCGAGGTTTCGCGACCCCGCTATGTGACTGACCACATCCTCCTCTGCGTCCGATGCCGCACTGAACCAGCAAAGGATGCCAGCGAGCGACTGACCGCTTGCGCCTGTATAGCCCGAGTTGATCGACTTTTTCAACGGTGAGCGATTGAAGCACTCGACTGTCGTTGCAAGGTCGGTGAAATGGTCTTTGAATAATGGGCCAGGAGAAGTTGGGTAGGGGCCGGATGTAAATTTCGAAGAAATAACGAGGTGCTTGAGGATGCCATCCTCCAACGGGGATAGGCAGCTGAAGACAAAATCGGCACCATGGGTTTTTCTGGGGTTGCCGGTCGTGCTGTGGGGGACAGGTTTCACGCAGTCGAACTCGTGTCCCTTGAGTGCTGCCTTCCAACCAATCAGGTTGAGCAGCGACTCCGTGATGTGTTCACCGCGCTCGCCCAGCTTCTTTGACCATTCGCCCATCACACGTCCCTTGAATAATGAATGTCTTCTAACCCTATGCCGCCAGAACGCTACGGAGGTTGAGGGATGATGTCTAGTGGCAATTTGTCAGCAAATCGACGGTGGATTGTCTAGCTCCAGGATAATGGCTAACCCATCAAGCCGGTGCGTTAGCCTACGACTAGGTCATGCAGGGTGAGGGATAGTGAGATGCTCTCGCTTACCTCCTGCTACGTCAAAGGTCGGATCTGGCTTCCAGCCCGCAGCAGTGACATTATCTCGCCATCTAAAAATATCGTTGGTGGAGAATGGACTTGCTGGATCTTAAGGATGACGAACAGCTCAGGGCTGGATGTATTAGCCTCCAGGAGCAGGTGATGTCCTTGGCGGGCAATCAAAGCTGGATCACCGAATTCCAGAAATGGTTAGTGCGTGTCAGGGATGTGTCTCATGAAGAGTTCCTAAGCAAGGACTTCCAACTGGCGCTCTGGGACACCGAGGCTGTTTCGGCAACCGGTATGGGGCGCATCAACATTTCTGCGGTCGCCGAAAATTCGGCCATCGCAGAGAGCCTCTGGCATCTGAAGCAAAAATTCGCGCAGACGAGCGATCCTTCTGAGAGTGAAATGCTCATCGCCGACGCTTGGGCTCAGATTGCGTCCGCAGTTGCTGGGCTGACCAAAAGAAACCCTCGACTCAAAATGTACCGCGTCTTCGCGTTGCTTTGTCCAGGTGCTTTCACGTCGATAGCGCATCATCGGAAACTGCGAGAGCTGGCGCATGCCTTGGGGCTTCCACTGAGCGGTCAGAGACGTCATCTGCACCGACTAGTATTGAACCGGTTAAATGAAGTGCTGGGTGAAGTGGCTGACGTTTATTCCAGGGAGGGAGTCTCACGATTGACGTTGCCTTGGCTAATGTTCGTCAACTATGTTCAGAACCCAGAAGGCGAAGCCACCGAAATATCCGACCTGGAAACAGGTGACGAAGTACTCAGGCCCTTGCCTTCTGAAAGGAGGAGGCGCGGTCTGCTGGCGATTGGGGGAGGCACAGCCACCATTCAAAGCATGATCGACTTTGCAACAGATGGATGCACTCGTGAAGACTTCATCCAACACTTGCAATCGATCAGCCCTCAATCAAAAGCGTCGACTTGTAACACTCAGCTGAACGCTCTGATTGCCGAGTGGGGCGTGCTGCGTGCCAACGGAAATAACCTGCAATTAACACCCCGCGGCGAGGCATTTCTGGAGTCGGGTGACCCAGATGAGATCGTTGACTGGATGATCACCCGCATCTTGGGGTTTGACTATTTGCTAGTGGCATTGCGTGACTCACCATTATCCAACCGTGAGGCCATCCTCACTCTCAGAAAGGCAAATCCTGGATGGAAGTCTGATTTCGCCCCCTCAGCAATTATTAGTTGGTTCAGGTACCTTGATCTAGCCACGATCTACGAGAAAGTGCTCAACCTCACTGAAAGGGGTAGACAGTGGGTTAACCGCATTCACTGGGAGCCAAAGGGTCTTGCGAGCATTCCAGACATCAGCCCTTCCTTGGCTCAAATACCTCCAGTACAGCTCGATATCGATATAGAGAGGCCTAAGCTAGGCGCGTTGATTGCGCGATTTGATCAAGAATTTCGCTTTCCAGAAGAGCTGATTGGACAACTTGATGCTGGATTGTGGGGGCATCCGAGGCGCCATTTCGCTGTACTCACAGGCTTAAGCGGTGCGGGAAAAACGCAACTTGCCCGTAATTATGCGCTGAGTCTGTGGCAGGACGATCCCGAGCCAAGTGAAGGATTGCTGATCGTTCCTGTCCAGCCAGGCTGGCACGACTACTCGAGTCTGCTGGGTTACGTTAATCCGCTGGAGTCTGACGCATATGTGCGTACCGGCGTTCTGGATTTCCTCCTGCAGGCAAGCGCCAACCCGACGAAGCCCTACACATTGGTTCTTGATGAAATGAACCTCTCTCATCCGGAACAATATCTGGCGCCTCTGCTTTCAGCGATGGAAACCGGCGAAACGATCGTCTTTCACGGTCAAGTCGACGAGATCGATGGTGTTCCTCCAGGCATTCCATATCCGAGCAACCTCGTGATCATCGGCACCGTGAATATGGACGAGACCACTCATGGATTGAGCGACAAAGTGCTGGATCGAGCCTCTGTGATCGAATTTTGGGACATTGAGGTCAAAGCATTTCCTGGCTGGCAGAAGAGCTCGCTTGAGGATGAACAGATTTCAATAGTCAGAAATCTCATGTCCTCACTCATGGATGTGCTTCGTCCAGCTCGACTGCATTTCGGGTGGCGCACCCTCAACGACGTGATTGGCTATCTGCAGCAAACGCAGGCGGGTGGTGTCATCGAGTTCTCACGTGCACTCGACCATGCCATTTATTCGAAGATACTCCCCAAATTGCGCGGTGAAGACAGTCCTCGACTGCAGGAGGTCTTCACATTGCTCCATACCACGCTCAAACATGCGGGGATGGGAATGTCGTTGCGCAAGGTCAAAGAAATGGCCGACGACCTGGCTCACTCCGGCTCGACCAGATTCTGGCGGTAGACCATGTCGATCATCTTGCAGGTAGCGCAGGGGGACGCTCGATTTGACGTGCACCCAGGTCAGTTGAACCCAGGTTTTATGGAGAAGAAGGCTTATCGTTTTACCGCGCTTGAAGGGTTTTCCTTCTACATTGATGACATCTTGATCGAGACGGTCGACCAAAACGGCGCGTGTGCGTGGTTATGGACTCCAGGCTTTTATGCAGGAGAGGTCGTGGCAGAGCTTCTGGATGACCAGGGGCGGACTGCCGCAATCTACCGGCTGGACGTTTCAGCAGCTGATAATAAGCTCGGCGGCCAGGCATTCGCTGCCATGGTTGAGGCTATTCTGGATTTCGACCCGGCTCTCGTTGTGGGCACAGAAGAGGCTCAGTTTGGAATTGGCCATGATGGAGCACTAACCAATCCGCATCTGCAGTATGCAAGGCTGAGACGCTATGGGGATCGGCTTCACCGCGCGCTCAAACAGATATCTCAGCGGCCGTTAACAACCTTGAAGAGCGACCGCACCTCGGTGAGTGCGCACACGGTCAAGCGGTTGGACTCCGCATCCGTGCATAAGGCACTCAGAGGGTCAACGGGGCAGGCACTGTTGCATCCTGCTAGTACTCAGCGTCCGGCCTTGAACACTGTACGCTTTGAGGTCAGCAGATCTTACGAGGAAGAGGACAACCCAGCGAATCAGGCCGTTGGACTTATTCTCTTCGATGTTCTTAGACGTTGCCGGCAGGTGGTGAGGGGACTTCAACATGCCGCTGCAACTGAGGTGGTCAGCGAAACCCGATCAGCGTTAACGCCAAGGCTCGTACGTCGAATTGCGTTCACCGAGTCGCTTGCTCGCAAGCTTCAACGGCTTCAACGCGCGAGACCTTTCTGCATCGTGACTGCCAGGCGTCTATCGGCTGCTGGATTGAATGCGATCTCTGCTCACCCTGTATACGCGCGAGCTTATCGGTTTGGTTGGTACGCGTTGCATTCAGGCTGGTTGGGAAAGGATCCTGATGAGACGCTATGGATCAGCCCAACATGGGAGATCTATGAGCGGTGGTGCTTTGTGACCATAGTTACACAGCTGCAACGTCAGTTTCCTGAACTCGTCTGGAGACGTGAATATCGATCGGTGGGTGCGAAGGAAATCGTTTGGCGGGGAAGAGCGGCTAATGTGACTGTTGAGGCGTGTTACCAAGTCCGATGCCCAGCGATCGATCGAACTGCGCATCGCGGTTTTCAAAGTTTATCGCGAGAGCGATATCCGGATATCGTCGTGACGCTGGACTCGCCTTCGGCGAAGCGCTTCGTAGTTTTCGACGCAAAGTATCGCAGCGCCCGCGCCAGCGTCCTGGATGCGATGGAGTCAGCGCACCTTTATCACGACAGTCTCCGGTGGAAGGGCATCAAGCCTGACGTTTCATTGTTGCTGATACCTCGGGCAGACAAAGTAAGGGCGCTTGTCAGCCCGACCTATCATGCGGACTATGGGGTCGGAGCTTGGCAAATCGGGGCTGAATCAGAAGGGGAGGCGCTGGGGATTGAGCTCAAACGTATTTTGAGTGCAATACCAATCGCGGCCGCTCCGGCGCGTACAATTGCTACTGGAACGGCGAGGTAATCGATTTCGCACAGTACCGCTAAACTCGCTGACAATCCCGCTACCCGAAATAAAGTCTTCGGCTCCCGGCGTATTGGTTCGCGACGCCGGTGCGACCGTTCAGGTTCACAAGCGGCAATGTTTTCGATCTTCACAATCGTTCAACGCTCGTGGAAAATCCGCGCTCTGTTCCGGGGTAGTTCAGCGGTAGAACACTCGGCTCTTAACCGGGTGGGCGCTGGTTCGAATCCAGCCCCCGGACCCACAACATCGCAGGCTCGGAAGGACTCATGCTCAGGGACGATAGGGAATCGAATGCGAACGCCGGCATAGGTGCCGGCTATGCAGCCTTTCAACTGTCTCGAGCACTCACTGCACCGGGCCTCGACAATGACGGACAGACGAGCAAGCGCATCGAGCGCTGGCGCAATGTAATCGAGCACATATTGCAGGGATCGGCGTCGTATGGCTCAAGAACTCCATTCGCGGATGTGCCTGAGTGGGTCACACTGGAAGTCGTCACTGGAGGTTTCGCCACTGGGCAGTTCTTGGCCGGCGGTGCACTGACCGAGTACGAGCGACAGTTGGCTGCTTCGATTCCTGGTATCCGTCCTGGCTTCGAGCGACTCGATCTCAACACTTGGCACCTTACGGAGGAGGGGATCGAGGTACTGCAAACGAAGCTGGCGAGCGGGGATTATCGAATCGAGGTGCCCGAAGAAGCTGCACTGCTGACCGTGGCCTGGTTGCTGGGGCAGCAACGTACAGAGAGTGCATGGGACCTGGTTGAAGCGATAGCGCCTTTCTTTGAACAGCTGCGATTCTTTCCGATGGCTTCTGACGGTTTGCCGCTTTCTTCAGGGCAAGTGCAGGCTTTTACTGTCGGTGATGTCAGGGCCGTGCTTTCAAATCGCCCGGCACAGGCGCGCGTGGCAGTGCAGAAGCATGTCGTTGAAACTCGTTTACCGCTTTACGATTCGGCGGTGTCGCTGTTCCTTTTAACGTATCAGGATAATTGGCCTTGTCGCCTGTACCCCGAGGGCTGGTTTGAGCAGGCGAATATTCTGAAGCGGCAGTTCGATGCTTCTTACCCCAGCGCTTCAGGTGAAGCTGAAAGCTCAAGGGATCGGGCAGGGGAGTTGTTTGCACTGCTCGGGAGTTGCGCAAGTGATGTGGCGTCGCTTACGGGACGGCAAGTCGGACGAATTCGCAGGATCATCGACGATTTCGTACGCAAGCATGGTCATCCCGAATCCGAATCTCATCAAAAGCACAGAGAGTCTCAACGCAGTCACGTGTCCACACCCGGACACCATCTATTTGCTAAAGCGGTTGCCGCACGTCTGAGAAGGTATCCCGGTTCGGACGGAGTTTCCGATTTTTCATCTCTGTTGCAACCCGTTACCTGCGAAGAAGCGACCGCATATTCGCTGTTAACAGGTATCGGCATTCCTCCTGCTATTCGTCGAAGCGTCGAGCGGTGTCGAAAGGGCACAATTGCCGAGTTGATCGAGAAGGGATTGATTACATCCGGGGATACCATGGCGCGGCTGCTGCCAGCGATTACGGCTGAGATTTGCAGCGCAGGATTTCGCGATACGTCGCTGCGGATACTGTCTGTCGCAACCTATCGCGCCTTTCGACAACGCCGATCATTGTTGCTGTTGGATCTGCAAAGTCAGGTCAGGATGAATGAATTGCCGTGGGTGGCGGCTGTTGAAGTCGAGCGTAAAACGGACGCGGTGGTCGCTGACGCAGCCAGACAGGTCCTGATCGAATCCGCAGCATTGACCCTTTGCACTTTTCCTCAAGCGATCCTGCCCAACAAACTGATTCAGGAATTTGCTGCGCTTGCTGCGATGG
This sequence comes from Pseudomonas sp. 15C, assembly GCF_055484735.1. Lineage (NCBI taxonomy): Bacteria > Pseudomonadati > Pseudomonadota > Gammaproteobacteria > Pseudomonadales > Pseudomonadaceae > Pseudomonas > Pseudomonas sp. 15C. The sequence continues at coordinate 20,701 of NZ_JBUDGD010000042.1, forward strand.
CCAAGCTGGATCTGCCTTTTGTTGAAGAAGTCGCCTCGGACATTTTCATGGGCGCTTTCTCCAACAAGTACATAAGAGCTGCCAGGCAGGCGGCATCTTTGACAGGTGGCACGCTATACGCCAATTACTACGACATTGATGCAAGCCAATTGGCGATGCTTCCTGATCAACCGAAATCCAGGCGCAAAAGGTTCCCCAGGCCTGACGCTAGTCCCAGGGACGCATTGGCCAGATTGTGCTCCCAGCGCGCTGATGAGGGCCTGGGGACATGGCGACCGGCGACTAACGGAAAAATCATTGAGCAACAACAGATCCTGACGACACAAAACCTCTCGCTCTTATTTGATGAGCTTGGGTTGAAAGCGCTATTGCAGGATCGGCTGGCTTCGATGGCCGAGGAATGCTTCAGATGGATATGCATACGCCAGCAGATGAAGTTGAGGTTTTATCACTCCAGCCTGTTGATGATCAAAAATACAGCGTACGCGTGGCGGCAGATGGTGTTTTATCTAGCGATGCTCGATGAGGCAGAAATGCAATTCGCGATTGAACGTATCGAAGCTCATTTCGCGACTCAGCCTAGTCCATTTCGTGAAAGGTTCCTGCCGGCGATTATAGGATTGCGAGTAGCAGCTTCTGGCACACCGTTGACCGAGGCTCGCCAAGCAAGCGAACGTGCTCAGGTTTTTATCGGATGGACTACCGAGAGACATTGGTTGTTGAAGCTGCAAACGAATGGCGTTGCTTAGACTGAGAGGTTGGGAGTGGTGGATGTGATATCTGAAGCCTGAGGCTATTCGCATCCATGATTTAACATAATATACATTACACGTAACAAGGTATTACGAGCTCAGCCCGATGTACGCGGCATTTCAATCTGCTGCGAAGCCTCAGTGTCCTTTCGTCGAGCCGCTGGTATTTTGAAATCTGCGCCTTTCAGCCTTTCTCCCGCGTCAGCTTTTCAATCAGCGCACGATGCCGCGGAAATTGCGCAGTGAGTTTTCCTCGATCAGCCATTTCCATGTCTTTAAAATCAAATCCCGGCGAAACCGCCTCGCTGATCAATCCGAATCCATGTGATCCATTGAGCAAGCGTGAGGCTTTCCAGATGCCACCTGGTACGTGTAATTGCAGACGTTGCTTAGTGAGAATGTCGCTGCCCATGACCAGCGTCTGCAATGAACCGTTTGCATGGATCAGGCTGTATTCGATCGGATCGCCCAGATGAAAATAATGCAGGATGTCGGACTGGTTGAAATGAAACTGTCCCACCGGAGATTGCTCAGTCAACAGATAGTAGATCGACGTCAGTAGATAACGGGGCCCTGTGCTGGTCTCAAGGCTGGCGCGGTGATCGGATTGATAGGTTCGGCGGAAATAACCGCCTTCGATGTGAGCTTCGAGATCCAGCGCATTTATGACGTCGTGCGCATTGGGTTTAGCTTGAATCATCGCCTGCTCCCGTTATTCTGATAGGCTTTTTTGATAGCTCAACTAAACGGTCATTTAGTGTAGCTATCAATAATCCCGCTTTTATCTCCCCTGCATAAGACTTTCTGCGCACTCAATCGTCAGGACTCGATTTGGTAATAGTCGCGATACCACGCAACAAATCGGGACACGCCGTCTGCAACATTCACTTGTGGAGAAAACCCCGTCCAGTCGGCAAGTGCCGATACATCGGCCCATGTACTGACAACATCGCCCGCTTGCAGCGGCAGAAAATTGTATTGAGCTTTAATACCCAGCGCCTTTTCCAGATAATCGACAAAATTCAGTAATTCAATAGGCCTGCCGCGTCCTATATTGAATAGTTTGTTAACGCCCTCGCCCTCCTTCGCCGGTACCGGCGGTTTTGGACATAACCGCGCGATGCCTTCGACAATGTCATCTATATAAGTGAAATCCCGCGCCATCTGGCCGTTGTTGTAAATATCGATCGGCTCCCCCTGCAAGATCGCCTGGGTGAATTTGAACAGAGCCATATCCGGTCGGCCCCAAGGCCCATAAACGGTAAAAAAGCGCAGCCCGCTGGCCTTCAGTCCGTAGAGATGGCAATAGCTGCTGGCCAATAATTCGTTGGCGCGTTTAGTGGCTGCGTACAGCGAAACCGGGCGCTCGACCGGGTTGTCGACACGGTAAGGCAGCTCGCTGTTCGCGCCGTACACCGAACTGCTTGATGCGTAGATGAGATGCGCCGGCTGGTGAAAACGACAGGTTTCCAGTACGTTCAAAAAGCCCACCAGATTCGATTGCGCATAGGCGTCCGGGTTGTCCAGTGAGTAACGCACACCGGCCTGAGCGGCCAGATGGATGACTTCGGTAAAACGATGCTCTTTGAACAGCGTCATCAATGCCGGTTTATCAACTATGTCCATCAGTCGAAAATCGAAGCCTGGCAGTTCTCTTAGTTGCTTTAATCGTGCCCGCTTTAGCTCAACGCTGTAATAATCGTTGAGGTTGTCGATACCGATTACTTGCTGGCCTTGTTGAACTAATCGTTTCGCCGTGTGATACCCGATAAAGCCTGCCGCGCCAGTCACAAGAACGGTCATAGTCCCTGCTCTCCTCGATCGAATAGGCGATGAGTTATAACGCCGTCCGCCAGAAGCCGTCCATAGCTTATAAGCATTTCGTAGCCGCTCAATGCTGGAATGTCTCAGCGACCCTGACGCTAGCGGTCAGTGTAAAAAAAACGAACACGTTCGGACGTCAAATCAAAAACCCTTTATAAACAGCAAGATAGTCACGTGAGATACAGTTAGTCGACAAATGGCGTGTTTTTTGACTCGGATCGTTTGACAGACCGCGAAGACTGGCCGATAACTACCAACGTCTAGCTGAACGTGGCGCGATTCCCTTCTCAATCGCTGCCGAAAGTTCCAGAGCTAACCAATTAGCAACCTAACGTAAACACTGCGAACATGCAGACTGTGCGGTAGCTTTGTCTTTGAAAAAGTTCAGCCAACATCGAGCCGGACAAGTGATTCATTATTGAAACACACCGACGTTACATCATAATAAAAACACACCCTGCCAATTGTCTTTGCACGGCCCTGAATGGAGCTTCTGCCTGCCCTAAACTTCTCGAACATCAAAGAGTTTACTCGCATGCCAGCAATCAGCTCGGATCAACCCAATTGGTATCTGTTGCAATGCAAACCACGCCAGGATGAGCGCGCACACCTCAACCTGCTCCAGCAACACTACGTGGTCTTTCACCCTCAACTCTTCACTGAGCGCGTCATTCGCGGGAAACGACAGCGCGTGATGGAGTCGTTATTCCCCGGTTATCTATTTATCCAGCTCAGCAGCACAGACAATTGGGCACCGTTGCGCTCGACCCGTGGCGTCAGCCGGGTTGTCGAGTTCAATCATGGTCCCGTGGCAGTAGCGGAACATGTCATAGAGCATCTGCGCGAACGCTGCCTGGAATCGGATTCGGATGTGAAAGGCCGCCTCGAACCCGGTGAGCCTTTGCGGATCATCAGCGGCCCGCTCTCACCACTCGAGGGTGTATTCCAGGCGCTGCAAGGCAACGATCGGGTGTTACTGCTTCTGCAGTTTCTCAACCGCGAACAGCCCGTTTGCCTGCCGCTTACCGCTATTCAACGACAACAGCACAACTTCCAATCGTACAAATAACAGCTTTTCTCACCTGCCATTTCTCAGGAGCCATGACATGGCCTTGAAATCACGCTGCCCTGTTGCACTGATCATGGCCTCTTTCTATCCGGGAATGGCCTGGAGCACCGACCCACAAGCGATAAACGTTTATGGATTCGACTTCACGCCGACGTTTGTTTTTTCAGAAAGTTATGACGACAACTTTCGCGAAGTGGAAGACAACAAGCAGTCCTCGATGATCACCAAACTGGCCCCCTCCTTCGAGCTCAAGGCCGAAGACCGTAACAGCGCCACGCGAGTGATCTGGCAACCGACGCGGTACATCTATCACGACGATTCCGATGCCTCGAACACGGCGCAACGTGTGCGTGCCGAGAGCGTGATGGAGTTCACCGATCGCCATCGTTTGAAGCTGGACGCCGAATATCGCAAATGGGAGCGCACCGAATCGACGGCGGTCGAGGGTGTGAATGACAAGCTCAACAACAAACGGGTCGGCGGGCTTTATACCTTTGGCGCCAAAAGCGCGGACAACCAGATCGACCTCGGGGTCAATTACGCGCAACTGCGCTACGACAATGGCGACGGCATCAATGCCGACAAGGAACGCGACACCACCGCCTTGACCAGCACCTGGTACCACCGCATCGGCAGCAATACCCGAGGTTTGCTCGAATATGACCACACCGACTTCGACTACAAGCAGGCGAACAGTCCGCGCAGCAGCGTATCGGACGCCGTACTGGCCGGTGCCGTCTGGGATTTCACGGCACGCACGACGGGCAAAGTGCGCGTCGGTTACGAAAAAAAGAACTTCGACAGCAACGAATCCAACGACCTCGACAACCCCACCTGGCAAGTCGATCTGCAATGGAAACCGCGCACGTATTCGACGTTTACCTTTGTCGCGCGCCAAGCGCTTGCCGAGGGCGACGACGGCGCGGAGGCGGTGAAGTCGACCTTCACCCAGGTCGGCTGGCGACACGGCTGGACTGAGCGGATTACGACTGTGGCCCAAGCCGGCCTGGGCCGTTACGTCTACGAAGGGCAAAGCCGCACCGACGACTTTCAGGATTACAACCTGGCGGTGATCTATGCGATGCGCCGCTGGCTGGACATCGAAGTCGGCTATCGCTTCCGCGACAACGATTCCGATGCCGACAACGAAAGCTTCACCCGCAACGTGTTTCAGATCAGTTTCAACGTCAGCCTTTAAGAGGGTTTCGACATGAACACATCCGCACTTGTCTTGTCGTTCACGCTGGTGATGGCGGCGCCTGTCTACGCGGCAGATCCCGGCACGCAATACAAACTGGCCGCTGGCGATGTGTTGCGCATCATCGTGTTTGGTGAGCCGGAGTTGAGCCTGAAAAAGATCCGGCTCAGCGACGCCGGCACGTTTTCCTACCCCTTTCTCGGCGAAATCTCCGCCAAGGGACTGACCCCCAGCCAGGTCGAAAAAAACATTGTCGACGGACTCAAGCAAGGCTACCTGGTCGACCCGAAAGTCAGTCTCAGCCAGATCGAATACCGCTCCTTTTACATCAATGGCGAAGTGAAAAAACCCGGCAGCTATCCGTTCGTGCCCGGCTTGACCCTGGAAAAAGCCATTGCTTTGGGCGGGGGGCTGACCGAGCGGGCCTCGATCAAGCGCGTCACCATCTTGCGAGGCGACAGTGGCGCGACCGACACCGATAACGTGACGCGCAGCACCACGATTGCCCCCGGCGACACCATTTCCATTGCACAAGGGTTCTTCTGATCATGGACAACAGCCTTGGCACTTACGTCGAACGTCCTTTGCAAGCGCACGTGCAGCAGCATCAGCAGCACAGCGAAGACAAGGACACCCTGGATCTGCTGAAACTCTGGCGGGTGATCTGGCGCGCAAAATGGAGTATCGCCTGGCTGATTCTGGTCAGCGGATTGCTGGCGACCATCGTGGTCTCCAACATCACCCCGCAATACATCGGCAGCACCACCCTGCTGTTCAACGACAAGAGCCCGCCGCTGATGTCCTTTCAGCAGGTCAAGGACTCCAACAGCAACACCACTGACTACCTGCAGACGCAACAGGCACTCCTGCAATCGCGGGATCTGGCCGAGCGTGCGGTGAAAAAACTCGGTTTGACCACGCACCCGGTCACTGACCCGCGCCAGCAACCGAAGTCGTGGTTCGCACCGCGCGAATGGCTGGCCGCTGTCGATCTGGACAAATGGTTACCGGGGCTCGGTCTGGAGCGCTGGCTGCCGGAAAAACAGGCGGTCACCGAAGAAGAAGTGTTCAACCAGGTCACGCAAAACCTGATGCTGCACACCAGCGTCAAGTTCGTCGGCAAGAGCCAGTTGCTCGAGATCGAAGTCGAGTTGCCCGACCCGGTTCTCGCCGCAGCGGCGGCCAATGCGCTGGCCCGCGGTTTCACCGACAGCCAGCTCGACACCAGTGAAAAATCCACGCAAACCACCACGGCGTGGATGAACACCCGGCTGGTCAAGCTGCGTGACAACTTGCGCGCCGCCGAGAAAAAGCTCCAGGGCTACCGCGAAGAGCAAGGTCTGGTGGACGTTGGCGGTGTCGCCACGATCAGCGCCAATGAACTGGAAATGACCGGTAATCGTATGGTCGATGCCCGGCGCAACCGTGCCGAAGCCGAAAGCGAGTACCGGCAGGCCAAGGCCTTGGGCAACGGCGATCTGAGCAAACTGTCCAGCGTGCCCGCCGTGTTGAGTAACCCATTGGTGCAGAAATTCCAGGCCGATCGTGCCCTGGCCCAGGCCAAGGTCGATGAACTGTCGGGGCGCTATGGGCCGAAGCATCCGAGCCTGCTGTCCGCGCAGTCGGAGTTGCGCACCGCCACCACCAGCCTGCAATTGCAGGTGCAGCAGGTGGTCGCCGGAATCGAGCGGCAATACCAGCTCGCCACGGCCAGTGAGGCTTCGCTGCGTCAGTCCTTCAACAGCAACAAGGCGCAAATTCAGGACATTGCCCGCAAGGAATTCCAGTTGCGTGAATTCCAGCGTGAGGTCGACAGCTCGCGGGCGCTCTACGAAACCTTCGTCACCCGCTTGAAGGAAACTACTGCGACCGCCGACATGGACTCGACCAAAGTGCGCATCGTCGACCCGGCGATTGTTCCGGTCGATCCGAGCAAACCGCGGAAAACCTTGATCGTGGCGATCGTTTCCTTGATCGCGGCGGTGATCGGTGTGGCCCTGGCGCTGCTGTTCGACAGCCTGAGCAACACCTTCAAAACCGACGAGTCGATCGAAAGCGCGCTGAACATTCCGCTGCTCAGCGTGGTGCCGTTGGTCATGAAGAAAAACCGCCGGCAGCTGGCGCGTTTGTTCGAAGACAACGACAACCCACGCTTCTCCGAGACGATCCGCAACCTGCGCACCTGGCTGATGCTGCAAAGCAACGAGATGCCCTCGCAAGTGGTGCTGATCACCTCGACGGTGGCCGGTGAAGGCAAAAGCACCATCGCCAACAATCTCGCCAGCTCGCTGGCACCGCTGGAAAGGGTACTGCTGATCGATGCCGACATGCGCCAGCCGACGCTGTCGCAGAATTTCGACTTCCCGCCCGACAGCCCTGGCCTGGCGAACGTGATTGCCGGCACCGCCCGACTCGAAGACTGCATCGTTTCGGTGGGCAATCTGGACATGTTGCTGGCCGGCAAGGTCATGCCGTCGGCGCGAGATTCCCTCGCCGCGCCACGTCTGCCCTCGCCTGCCGAGCCGGCCAACGCACTGCAACCACCGCCGCAGGATCTGCTCAGTTCACCGCGCATGGCGCGCATGCTCGAAGCGCTGCGCTCGCGTTACCGGCACATCATCATCGATTCACCGCCTGCAGAATTGATCAGCGATGCGCTGTTGCTGGCCAAGCATTCGGATGCGGTGATTTACGTGGTCAAGGCTGACAGCACCCCGATCAGTCAGGTCCAGCGCGGCCTCGCCATGTTGCAACAGAGCCATGTGCCGGTGTTTGGCACCGTGCTCAACCAGGTCGACCTGCGCAAGGCGCGCAAGTACGGCCAGCATCACTCCCGGGCGTTCTATAACTACGATTTCGCGCCCAGGTAACACCGGGCGCCCGCGCCTGCCGCTGCACCCCTTCTGCCCAAACACAACTCGCTTCACCTCTGCCGAGCCACGGAAAAGCCAGCGGGAAGACACCTCGTGTCTGCTCGCTCAGCGCTGACGCATTACTGCTGCCTTGAGGTCAAGCCCATGACTCCGCTCTATACCGCTCATATGACGCAACGCCGCGGCCTGACCTTCTGGGGTCAATGGTCGTGCGCCCTGCTGCTGGCCACCTCGTTGCTGGTGCTGCTGGTGTATTGGCGCGTCGGCTACCTGACCAGCGAATATCGCATCCTGATCATCCTGGCTGTGCTCGGCTCAGTGCCGATCTACAGCGTGATGCGCGTGTATCACAAACGCTATGGCCTGGTGGTCGGGCTTGGCAGGCTGCTGGCCGGCTGGTTGATTCTGCTGGCGGTGCTGGCGGCGATTGCCTTCGTCACGCAGACCAGCGCGATCTATTCGCGCCAGGTGATCATCCTCTGGGCGGTGCTGGGTTTCGTGGTCCAGGCGGCGAGTTTTCTGCCCCTGCATTACCTGGCCCGGCTGTACTCACGCAAGATCTGCAACGAACGCCGGTCGGTGATCATCGGTACCTGCCCGACGGCGCATGAGCTGGCGAAAAAGCTCTCCACGCCCAATCGTGCACTGGTGCTGGGCTTTGTCGCTGCCGCCGATGACAGCGGCCCCGCACCGAGCATTCTGCCGCTGCTCGGTCGCGTCGATGCGATCCGCGAGATCATCGCGCGCCTTGAAGTGCGCCGCGTGTACATCGTGCTGAACATGGCCCATGCCGCCACCATCGAAGCGCTGTACATCGACCTGCTCGACGTCAATGTCGATGTGGTGTGGATTCCGGATTTCGGCAGCATGGTGCTGCTCAACCATTCGATCTCGGAAATCGAGCGGATGCCGGCCATCTACCTCAACGAAAGCCTGATCAGCTCGCATCCGGCCAGTCTGTTGTGCAAGGACCTGTTCGAGCGCAGCCTCGCCGCCCTGGCGATCGTTCTGCTCAGCCCGTTGCTGTTGGCGGTAGCGGCTGCGATCAAACTGACCTCCGCCGGCCCCGTGCTGTTCAAGCAGAACCGCCACGGCTGCAACGGCGAAGTGATCAAGGTGTGGAAGTTTCGTTCGATGCACGTTCACGACGACCGTGAAGTGCGCCAGGCCACCCGCAACGACAACCGCCTCACGCCGATCGGCCACTTCCTGCGGCGCAGTTCCATCGACGAATTGCCGCAGCTGTTCAATGTCGTGTTTGGGCAGATGGCGCTGGTCGGTCCGCGCCCCCATGCGGTCACCCACAACATTTATTACACCGGCAAGGTGCGCGCCTACATGGCCCGCCATCGACTCAAGCCGGGCATCACCGGGCTGGCGCAAATCACTGGCCATCGCGGCGAAACCGAAACGCTGGAAAAGATGCAGCTGCGCGTCGCCCAGGACCTCAATTACATCAATCAATGGTCGCTGTGGCTCGACCTGAAAATCCTCCTCAAGACCCCCTTCACGCTGTTCTCGAAAAACATCTACTGACCCCTGCCCCACCGCTGCCTGCCCCTGCCCGCCCGTTGATAACCGGTCATGACGACCTGAGGTTTGACCATGAATGTGAGCGTATTCGGTATTGGTTATGTTGGCCTTGTCCAAGGCGCTGCGCTGGCTGAGGTCGGGCACAGTGTGCTCTGCGTCGATGTCGACGTCGCCCGGGTCGAGGCCTTGAAGGAAGGCACTCTGCCGATCTACGAGCCGGGGCTGAAAAGCCTGGTGCGTGACAACTATCAGAGCGGCCGGCTGCGCTTCGGCACCGATCTGGTGGACGCCGTGCACCATGGCGACGTGTTGCTGATCGCCGTCGGCACCCCGCCGGACGAAGACGGTTCGGCGGATCTGCAATATGTGTTGAGCGTGGCGCACACCATCGCGCTGAATATGGACCGCCACCAGATCATCGTCGACAAATCCACCGTGCCGGTCGGCACTGGCGATCGGGTCCGCGCCCACATCGAACAGGTGCTGGCCGACAACGACCGCAGCGAACTGACGTTCGACGTGGTTTCCAATCCGGAATTTCTCAAGGAAGGCTGTGCCGTCGAAGACTGCATGCGCCCGGACCGGATCATCATCGGCACCGACAGTGCGCGTGCCGAAGAAGTCATGCGGGAACTGTATGAGCCGTTCAATCGCAATCGCGAAAAAATCCTCGTCATGGACGTGCGCAGTGCCGAGCTGACCAAGTACGCCGCCAACTGCATGCTGGCGACCAAGATCAGCTTCATGAACGAAATGGCCTGCCTGGCCGAAAGCCTCGGCGCCGACATCGAAAAGGTGCGCCACGGCATCGGCTCGGACCCGCGCATCGGCTACCAATTCATCTACCCCGGTCCGGGCTACGGCGGTTCGTGTTTCCCCAAAGACGTGAAGGCGCTGATCCACGCCGCCACCAGCGTCGACTTCGATGCCCGCGTGCTCAAGGCTGTGGAGGCACGCAACCAGGAACAGAAAACCACGCTTTACAGCAAGATTTTCAATCACTTCGACGGCCACCTCAGCGGCAAGACCTTTGCCCTCTGGGGGCTGAGCTTCAAGCCCAACACCGACGACATGCGCGAAGCGCCCAGCCGCGTGTTGATGGAAGCCCTGTGGCGCGCCGGCGCCAGCGTGCAGGCCTTCGATCCCAAAGCCATGGAAGAGGCGCAGCGCATTTATGGCTCGCGCGATGACCTGACCCTGACCGGCACCAAGGAAGCGGCACTGAAAAATGCCGACGCGCTGATCATCGTCACCGAGTGGCAGGCGTTTCGCGCCCCGGACTTCGACGTCCTCAGCGCGCGGCTCAAGCAACCGCTGATTTTTGACGGGCGCAATCTGTTCGATCCGCAACGGTTGAGCAAACGCGGCTTCACCTACGTCTCGGTGGGTCGTCAGACCCTCTCTGTGATCTGACGGGAGCCTCGCCATGTTGAAACTCGAACTGGTCGGGCACTACTCGCCACAATTGCTCGAGGCCAACCAGGCCTATTCGTTCATCAACTTTGCTTCGATCAGCAGCGTGTTCGCGCAGCGCTCGGGCGCCATCACCTACTTTTGCGACGGCATGCTGATGTCGACATTCATGTCGCGGGTGACCGGCAGAACCATTGGCCGGGTCAGCTTCGACTTCACCTCGATCGCCGACCAGGTACTGGGCGGTGCCGAGCGTTTGGGCAAGCGGGTTTACTTCGTCGGCGCCCGACAAGGCGAACTTGAGCTGTTCATGCGCAAGATCCAGACCCTCTATCCGCGGCTAAGCATCGCCGGTTACCACAACGGCTATTTCAATGCCGCCGAGGCTGAGGCGCTGCACGCCGACATCTGCCGCAGCGAAGCGAACATTCTGATCGTCGGTCTCGGCGCCGGCCTGCAGGAACAGTTCGAACAGGACGTGCTGCGCGCAGGTTTTCAAGGCGTTGCCTTCACCTGTGGCGGGTTCATTCGTCAGGAAGCGCTGGCCTCGCGGCAATACTATCCGGCGCTGATCAATCGCCTGCACTTGCGCGCGTTCTATCGCATGTATCGCGAGCCGCACACGATCAAACGCTACCTCATCGATTACCCGAGCAACTTCTTGCACCTGCTGGCCCTGCTGGCACGGCGCAAGGTCGCCATCAGCGTCGGGGAGTGACCATGCACATCCTGTTCATTCTCAAGGATTTCAAATCCGGCGGCGGCGTCGAACGCGTGCAGCAACGTCTGTCCGAGCAGTTTCTCAAGGATGGCCGGCGGGTGAGTTTCTTCGTCATGAACGGCGAAACCCCGGACACCGAAGGCAATCAACGCCACCACAGCGGCGGCGGCAACGGCATCGCCGGCCTGCTCCGCTCGATCGTGCTGTTGCGCCGGCTGATTCGTGACGAGCAGGTGACCCACCTGATTTCCGCCAAGGAGCAGGCCAACGTCTGCACCTGGTTCGCCACGCTGGGCAGTGCCTGCAAAGTCATCTACAGCCGCCACATCGCCCTCGATTGCAAAGAGCAGAAAACCGGCCCTTCGAGCCTGCGCCTGCTGTACGCCTTGTACCTGTGCGGCAGCGGCAAAGTGGTCACGGTGTCCACGGCGTTGCGCCAGTCGCTGGTCGGCGGGTTGCCGTGGGGCCGAAAGCGCATCAGCTTTTGCCCGAACGCGGTGATCACCGAACAACTGTTCCAGGCCTCACGGGCGCCACTACTCGCCGGGCTGCCCGAAGCTTACTGGTTGGGACTGGGACGACTCACGCAGCAGAAAGGCTTTGATCTGTTGCTCGACGCCTACGCCCTGGCCTTGCAACAGCGCACGTTGCCGGACCTGGTCATTGCCGGCGACGGGCCGATGCGCGATGCACTCAAAGCGCAGGCGCAACGCCTGGGTATCGCACGACGGGTGCACTTCACCGGTTACCTGAGCAACCCCTATCCGCTGCTCAGAAACGCGCGGCTGTTCATTCTCAGCTCCACCCACGAAGGCATGCCGACCGTGCTGATCGAAGCGCTGGCCCTGGGCACGCCGGTGCTGGCCAGCGACTGCGAAACCGGCCCCCGAGAACTGCTGGACAACGGCCAGCTCGGCCTGCTGGTCAAGGTCAACGACGTGCCGGCACTGGCTGAGGGAATGCTGCAAAGCCTGGCCTCGCGCGATGACGCAATGCCCCACGAACAGACCCTGACCGAAGCGCTGCGTCCCTACACCAGCCAGCACGCGGCTCAGGCGTATTACCAGGTATGGAATCAATGAAAAAATTCCTGATCATCCTCCACGACCTCAGCGCCGGCGGCGCCGAGAAAATGATGACGCGCCTGGCCGGTGCGCTGGTCGACGCGGGCAACGACGTGACCCTGCTCCTGCTCACCGGGGGCGGCATCAACGCAAAGTACCTCGATCCACGCGTCAAGACTGTCGAATTGCACAGCCCGCGCAGCGTTCGCGCGATTCCAGCACTGGCGCGGTTCCTGCGCGCCAATCGCTTCGATGCGCAACTGGCGGCGCTGACCCACGTCAACGTCGTGGCCATCGCCGCCGCGCTGTTGTCCGGCACGCTGGCGCGCTTGCACGTTAGCGAACGCAATGCGTTTTCCCACGATAAACACGTCAATCCAGCCTTCATGGTGCGGCTCGCCTACAGCGCGGCGCCGCTGCTGTATCGGCTGATTCCCAACCCGGTGATCTGCGTGTCGAAAGGCGTCGCCCAAGATCTGGTCGATACCACCATCGCCCGCCGCCAGGACGTGACCACTGCCGACAACCCGGTGCTTGACGACGACTTCTACAAAAAGCGCCCTGGCCGGCCCAGCCATCGCTGGCTGCTGGAAAAGTCCGGTGCGGTAATCGTTGCCGTGGGCCGTCTGGCCCGGCAAAAAGGTTTCGACATCCTGATCAGCGCGTTGGCCGCGCTACCCGATACCCACGTGCGTCTGATCATCTTTGGCGAGGGTGCGCTTCGCGAGCAGTTGCTTGAACAGGCCCGCGAGCTGGGCGTTGCCGAGCGTGTCGATCTGCCGGGTTACACCGCTGATCCGCTGGCAGAAGTGGCCGCCGCCGATTGTTTTGTCCTGTCGTCGCGCTTCGAGGGCAGCCCGAATGCGCTGGTCGAGGCCTTGGCCACGGGCACGCCGGTGGTCGCGACTCGCTGCCCCCACGGCCCGGCAGAAATTCTTATCAATGGTCTGGTGGCGCCGCTGGTCGAGGTCGATGACGCGCCCGCCCTGGCGCAGGCAATCGTTCTGCAACTCAACACACCGCGCCACTTCAAGCGGCATACCCGGCTTGAGGCGGCGGCCCGGTTCGCCAATACCCGCGCGTTGCAGACCTATCTCACGGCGATGCTTGGGAGCGCCGCATCATGAGCACCCTGACGATCCGATATTCAACCTTGCGCGACGGCTTCGCCCTCTTCGGCGTGCTGTTTTACATCCAGGTGATCACCTTCATCCTCGGCCTCGGTGGCGGGTTCAGCTTCGGCGACGTCGACAAGGACCTCGAAGGCAGCGTCGCCAATCAGGTCTGCGGACTGGTGACGCTGTTGGTGCCGTTGTTTTTCTTCATCCGCAACAAGGTGTTCCTGAGCAAAACCTTCTACCGCAGCAACTTCTTTCTGCTGCTGTTCCTGCTCTGTGTGATCGCCTCGATCGGCTGGTCCCATGACCCGATGCTCAGCCTGAAACGGGTGATCGCTATGCTCGGCGTGGTGTTTTTCGCCGGCTTCATTGCCTGGAACTACCCGCTGGAAAAGATCGTGTTCATGCTCGGCTGTGCGATCGGCGCCGCGGCGTTCATCGGGCTGATACTGGCGGTGGTCATGCCTGACGTCGCGTTCCTCTCCGGGGGCATCCGCGACGGCGCCTTCAAGGGGATTTTTGCCGAAAAGAACGCCGGCGCGCGGCTTAACGCCGTGGCCATTCTGTTATTGCTGCCGATGATCCGCCAGGGCAATCGCCGCGCACTGTTCTGCGCGCTGTGTTCGCTGGTAGCGATTCTGCTCGCGCAGTCGGCGACCGGCGTCGCGCTGGTGGTGTTCGGCACGGTGAGCTACTGGTATTTCCTGACCCTGATCCGCCTGCGCATCCACCGCTCGCAGGGACTGTTTTTCGCCAGCACGGTGCTGTTTCTGCTGGCGGGCCTGTTGCTCTACAACCACGTCGCCTGGCTGCTCGAAATCGCTGGCCGCGACCCATCGCTGACCGACCGCACGTTGATCTGGGAACTGCTTTCACCCTTCGTCGAGCAGGAATGGCTCAAGGGCTATGGCTTCGGCGCTTTCTGGGCCAGTCCCGATGCCGATGCGTTCATCACCCGTTGGGGCTACATCGGCAACGCGCACAGCGGCTACATGGAAACCCTGCTCAACGGCGGTGTGATCCAGTTGAGCGCATTGATTCTGCTGTTCGGCGAAGCGCTGCTCAAACAGTACCGCGCCGTCACCGCCAACCACACGGCGCAGTTGCGCGCCAGTGCGCTGGTGATCATCGGCCTGTTCGCCGTCACCAACTACGTGGCGTACGTGATTCCCAACTACCGCTCCGCCGAGTTCCTGGTGTTCTGCACCCTCGCCCTGTCCTTCCGGCATCAGCTGGTGATGCTCCCCGCTTTCAAACCGGCAAACCCGCGCCAGCGTCAGGCTGGCCGGGCATTTGCGCCTGATTCCGCCAAGGCGTAACCCAAGGAGAAGCTGCCGTGACAAACCAATCCCCGCATACCGTTTGTGTTCTGATCCCGATGTACAACGGCGTCGACAGCATCGAGCAGACGCTGACCTCGCTGGCCGAGCAGACGCGTCTGCCCGACCACGTCATTGTCATCGACGATGGCTCCACCGATGACGGGCCGCAACGGGTCCGGGACTTCGCCGCGCCGTTTCGCCTGACCCTGTTGCAGCAGGCAAACGCCGGCCAGGCCAGTGCGCGCAATACCGGTCTGCACCACAGTCAGGAAACCTTCGTGGCGATGCTCGATGCCGATGACCAGTGGCGTCCGCAAAAACTTGAGCTGCAACTGGCGCTGTACGACGAACTTGAACAGCAGGGCCGCCCGGTCGGCCTGATCGATTGCTACACCCAGGTCAATTACAGCAACGGCAAGCGCCAACTGGACGCCGTGCGCAAGAGCGGCATGCACTTCTACGACTTCGTCCACGCCAACGTGCTCAATGGCGTGTCGGCCGCACTGGTCAAACGCGACGTGATGCTGCAACTCGGCGGCTTCGATGCCGGCCTGCGTTATTGCGAAGACCGCTTCATGTGGACGCGCATCGCCGAGCACTGGGAAATCCACACGGTGCCGCAGGTGCTGCTCGAACGCACGGTCAACGACGGCAACATGACCGCGCAACCGAAAAAGCACTACCAGAACAAGATGAAGTTCATCGACGTGTACCTCGAGCGCTATGGCGCGCAGTTGAGCAAGCAGCAACACATCGATTTCGTGCTGGGCAATCACACCGATTTTCTCAACACGTTTTCCCGGCGTGGCGATCATGCCGAGGTGCTCGATGTGTACCGGCGGATGTTCGAATACTCCTGGCAGACGCTGATCTTCGATCACGGCAAACCGACCTTGCGCTACCTCTACGCCCTCGCCCGCACCGGGTTCAAGGCACCGGCATCCACAGCCGCTCAATGACTCGGTATCCGCCATGGCCAATCACCGCCTCGTCACCCTCGGCTGGATCTTCACCGAAAAGTTCGGCCTGATCCTGCTGTCGATGATCACCTTCGTCGCCTACGCGCGCCTGCTGTCGCCGGCCGAGCTGGGTGTGGGCACGATCATCATTGCTATCGTCGAGCTGGTCGGGCTGATTTACTCCTCGGTGCTGGAAGACCCGCTGGTCCGCCTGGAGCGGCTGGAAGACAAACACATCTCGACGGCGTTCTGGGCGGCGGTGCTGGTCAGCCTCGCATCGATTGTGCTGATCTCGCTGGCTGTGCTGTTGTATACGACCGACCCGGTGCTGCGCTGGATGACTGCGCTGGCCTCGGTGAAGATCCTGTTCACCATGATGGCGCGTGTCTACGTGGCGCAAATGCGCCGCAGCGGCAACTTCAAGATGCTCGCCTCGCGCACGTTGCTGGGCAAGATTGTCGGTGGTTTCGCCGGCATTGCCGTCGCGCTATGGGGTTTAGGCGCCTGGGCGGTGATCGCCCAGGCGCTGATCATGGAGTTCGTCTCGATTATCGTGCTGATGCGCGGCGACCCACGGCGCATCGCCTTCTATATCGACGGTGCGTTCCTGCGCGAACTGATCAAGGCCGGCACTCCGGTGGCGATCAATGCGCTGAGTTCCCAGACCCTGCAGCGCGGCGTCAACGTGGTGCTGGGGATGACCGCCGGGGCGAATGCGGTCGGCATGTTCAACATGGCCATGCGCATCATCGACCTGCCGCGAACGGCAATCTACAACGGCCTGCTGAGCTATGCGCTGCCAGCGTTTTCCCGACGCAGCGCCGAGCCGCTGCGTCTGCTTGGGATCATCGGCGACTCGACTGTGGTCAGCAGTTTTCTGTTGACGCCGCTGTTCCTCGGCATCGCCCTGACGGCCAGCGATCTGATCCTGCTGATCTTCGGCGCCAAGTGGGCCGAGGCGATTCCTTTGCTGCAAGTGCTGGCGTGCACGGCGGCCGTCGGCAACATGGCGATGTACGCCACCACCGCGCTGGTGGCGGTCAACCGCAGCCATTTGACGATCAAGGCCGAGGTGCTGACCACGTTGCTGGCGCTGCTGTTGGTGTATGTCTTCGGCAGCGCCTATGGCGGCATGGCCGCCGCGGTGGCGCTTCTGGCGCGCATGCTGCTGATCACGCCGCTACAAATCCGCGGGCTCAACACCGCCGTCGGTTACGACTGGCGCCGCTTCTTCGATTCCAACTACCGCAGCGTGCTGGCCTCGCTGGTAATGGTCACGACCGTGTTGTCGGTGTCGCCGCACCTGGCCGTTCAGGGCTACCTGCACCTGCTGTGCGACATCTCGCTTGGCGCCCTGAGCTATGCCGTGGCGTATAGCGTCCTGCACCCGCGCTGGCCGCAGGAATTCAAATCGGTGTTCACCGCTCGCTGAATTCAGTCCATGAAAACAGGAAGGTTCCTCCATGCGTAAAACTACGTTGATTACTGGCGGCGCCGGTTACATCGGCTCGCACACCGCTTTGGCCCTGATCAATGCCGGACGTCACGTGCTGGTCCTCGACAACCTGTGCAACAGCAGTCGCGAGTGCATCAAGCGTCTGGAGCAGTTGACCCTGAGCCGGGTGGATTTCATCAGGGGCGATATTCGCGATGCGCACTTGCTCGACAACATCTTCGGCCGCTACGACATCGACGCCGTGGTGCATTTCGCCAGCCTCAAATCGGTGGCCGAAAGCGTGAGCAACCCGTTGGACTATTACGCCAACAACGTGGCCGGCACGCTGGAACTGTGCCGGGCGATGGCGCGCAACGAGGTGTTCAAACTGGTCTTCAGCTCTTCGGCCACGGTGTACGGCGATCCGGCGAGCACGCCCATTCGCGAAGACTTCGGCACCGGCAAACCGGTCAATCCCTACGGCCGGAGCAAACTGATGATCGAGGAGCTGCTGACCGATCTGTGCCACTCCGATCCACGCTGGAGCATCGCCTTGCTGCGCTATTTCAATCCGATCGGTGCCCACGAAAGCGGGATGATCGGCGAAGATCCCAGCGGCCGGCCGAACAACCTGTTGCCCTGCCTGACCCAGGTCGCGATTGGCCGGATACCTGAACTGACGGTGTTCGGCAGCGATTATCCGACCGTCGACGGCACCTGCGTGCGCGACTACATTCATGTCGTCGATCTTGCCATCGGCCATCTCAAGGCGTTGTTGAAGTTGCAGCAAACCAACGGCGTCGACGTGTGGAATCTCGGCACCGGCGTCGGTTACAGCGTGCTGCAGATCATTCAGAGTTTCGAAGACATCACCGGCATCGCCATCCCCTATCGCTTTGCCCCGCGCCGTGCAGGTGACGTTGCCAAAATGTTTGCCGACCCGGGCAAGGCCGGGCGGGAATTGGGCTGGACCGCGCAACGCGACCTGCAACAGATGATTGTCGATGCCTGGCGCTGGCAATCATGCAATCCGCAGGGCTATCAGTCTTCCTTCAAGATCCCCGCGCTGAGTGTGGCCCGATGAAACTTCATGGCGTGCTGTTTCTCTGGCTGCTGGGGTTTGCCCTGGCCGGCAACGCCGCGCCAGCACCGCCCGGTGTTCCCGCCGCCGGGCTGGTGCTGTGGCTGGACGCGGCGGATGCGCAAAGCGTGCAGCTCGATGAGCAGAACCGCGTGCTGCGCTGGAAAGACAAATCCGCCAGCGGCCTTGATGCCAGCGCCGACAATCCCGGCGTGGCGCCACAGTGGCTGCCGGACGCGGTGAACGGTCGTGCGGTGGTGCGCTTCAACGGCGTGTCGGGTTTGCTCGGCAAAGCCATCCGCAGCGCCAAAGGTCCGGTGACGGTGTTGGTGGTGTCGCGGCGTACGGCAGAACAAGCCGGGACCGATCCTTGGCAACGCTTGTTCAGCTCGCGCCCGCAAACCGCCAACAACGATAACGTCCTGCCGAATTTTGCCATCAGCCTGCGCGACACTGCGGCGTACGCAACCAGCGTTTCCGTGCTGGAGCTTTACGACGTACCGATCGGGCCGTATGGCATCGGTCGCAACGCCGTTGGCACGGCGGATAACTTTCGCGGCGACATTGCCGAAGTGCTGGTCTATGACCGTGCGTTTGCCTCGCTCGCCGACCGCCAGCAAGCCTTTCAGTACCTCGCAGACCGCTGGACCGTAGCGGTCCCGCCGATCGCTGATACCTGGACCCGGGTCGGCCCGCTCGGTGCTGTACCGAACCGGACCAACAGCAACCTGCCGCTGTCCGATCAGGCCAACAGCGGTCAGTGGGTGCTCAACGACAAGCTGTCCGACGAATTCAACGGCAGCACCCTCGATCGCACACGCTGGCACGTCAACCACGGCGTCGGCAACGAATCGCTCGGCCGCAAACCGGCGCTGTACACCGAGAAAAACGCCAGCGTCAGCAACGGCAACCTGAACATTGTCTTTCGCAAGGAAACCTTGCCGGAAAAGTACGTGAAACTCGGTTTCAAGGACTACACCTCCGCCATGGTCCGCACCCTTGAGAAGGGTTTGTTCGGCTATTACGAAGCGCGGGCGAAACCGATGAATTCCGCCGGCTCCAGCGCCTTCTGGCTGGCCTGGACGGGCATGGCCGACAACGCCACCGAAATCGACATTTTCGAAATCGCCGGCAAGACCAAGGATGGCAAGCTGGACCGCTCCTACCACATGAACGCCCACCTCTGGGCCACGCCGCAAAGCACTGAGCACATCGCCGATGGCAGCATCTGGGTCAGCCCATGGCGGCTGGCCGATGACTTCCATGTCTACGGCTTCGACTGGCAGCCCGACACGCTGCGCTGGTATGTCGATGGCGTGCTGGTGCGCGAATCGCGCAACAAACACTTCTTCTTCCCGATGGAAATTGTCTTCGACAGCGAGGCCATGTGGTCATGGTTTGGCGTGGTCGACGATGCTGACCTCCCCTCAACGTTCGAAGTCGACTACATCAAGATGTGGCAACGCCGTGCATCGCTGTCCCAGGCCGGGAGCACGCCATGAGCCGCCACTGCTGTTTCAGCTTGCGCCTTGGGTCGAACCGTGTTCGACAGAGTCGTCAGTTTTTGATCAGCGCTGATCAGTCCGGAGCGCATCTACATGAACAATCGACGGCTCAAGGAACTGGATTTATTGCGTTTTCTGGCGGCCCTGGCCGTGGTGTTCTTTCACTATGCGTTTCGCGGCTATGCCAAGGGCGATATGTCGGCGATGCCCTACCCGCTGCTGGCTGAGCCGGCCAAGTACGGCTATCTGGGGGTCGAGCTGTTTTTCATGATCAGCGGCTTCGTGATTCTGATGACCGCCTCGAGCAACAACCTCAAAGTGTTTTTCATTTCGCGCGTGGTGCGCCTCTGCCCAGCCTTCTGGGTGTGCTGCACGATCACTTTTCTGGTGACCCTCGCCGTTGGCCAACCCAGGTTCAGCGCTGATTTTTATCAATACGTGGTCAACATGGCCTTTCTCAGCGAGATGCTCAATGTCGAGCCTATCGACGGCGTGTACTGGTCGCTGTTCGTGGAGATCAAGTTCTACCTGATGATTTCCGTGTTGCTGGCCTTGAAGAAAATCGACCGGATCGAGCCGTGCATGGTGGTCTGGCTGCTGATCTCTGCCGTCGCCGAGGTCCTGCAATTTGAAAAACTGCGCTCGATGCTGATCACCGATTACGCCGCGTGGTTCATCGCCGGGGCCACCTTTTATCTGGTCTGGGCCAAGGGCTTCACACCGCTGCGGATTCTGCTGCTGGCGGGGGCGTTGGCGCTGGCGATTTTCACGGCGGTGGTGTGGGCAGCATCGATTGAAAGCAAATACGCTACCGACTACGACCCGCTGATCATCTGCGCCGTGGTGGTGCTGTTCTTCGTGATTTTCCTGTTGATCGCGACCAATCGCATGTCCGCTCTGCAACGCTGGAACTGGACCGCGCTGGGCGTGCTGACCTATCCGCTGTACCTGCTGCACCAGATGATCGGCTTCATGATCTTCAACATCGCCTACCCGGCGATCGATCCGCACGTGCTTCTCTGGGGCACGGTAGCGTTCATGATCGGTGTGTCGTGGTTGATTCACGATCAGATCGAGAAACCGATGGCGCAATCGATAAAAAAGTCGCTGTCGATATCCTTCAAACTGGTCAGGGCCGACTAGCTCGCCCAGCGTCAGCCGCGCTTGAGCGTCTCGCTCGGCAGCTCTTTGAACAGCGCCCGATAGCTGCTGGAAAAACGCCCCAGATGCCAAAACGACCAGTGCATCGCCACTTCGGCCACGGTGGTTTCCGTCGGTCGGCGCCTGAGCAGTTCGCGGTGCGCGCTGTTCAACCGACGCAAGCGTAACCAGTGGCTTGGCGTCATCCCCGTGTAGGCCTTGAAGGCCTGTTGCAATTGCCGTAGCGATACCCCCGCCACCTGCGCCAGCTCGAGCAGATTGAGCGCATCTTCCGGCGAATCAGCCGCCCACTCCCCCACGCGTTTCATGATCATCCGTTCTTCGCCACGCCGTTGCAGGCCGCTTCTATCGAGGCGCGCCTGCGCGTTGTCGAGAATGAACAGACAGTCTTCAAGTAGCTGTTGAGTCAGCGCCTCCTTGCTTTCCATATCAATGGCTTGCGACAACTTCGTGAGGGTCGAGCTTAACCAGCGACTGAACAAGGCGTTCTGTCCGCAGGTGAGCGGCGCCATGAACAGCCCGTCGAATTTCGCCACATCCAGCCCGTGCTCACGGACGAATGCCGGGCCGAACACCACGGCAATTTCCTGGTAATTCTCCGGGGTAATCCAGATGTTGCGGCTCTCTTCGTTGAGCAGGTACAGCGCGTTGTCGCTGCGATCGAAACAGAACGCCAGCGCACCGGACGGCGCGCTGAAATTCTGCTCGACCCGGGTATTCATCTGCTCTTCGTAGACCTCGACGCCCTGCAGATCGAGATAGCGGATCTGCCCGGCGAAATGCCCCGGCGACATCTGCTGGTAATGCTGGACCCAGCCCGGCGTGGCGCGCACTTGCTCGGCCACATCGGCGGTGTTGAAGGCTTGAACCTGAAGCGGATTGCACGTTGTCATGAGGTGACCTTGCGCACTCTTTTGGTGCGCTTGGGTGCTGCTTAAAGTGGATAGATGGATTCACCAGCCGCGCCCAAGATAGACGCCAACGCGCCACAGGGGAAGGGGCGGAAGATGAAACCCGCCCTCCCCGGCGTCTACAAAACCAATAACGAGGTCTCTATGAATGCCCCTTTCGATCAGCTGTTCACGTGGCTGAAAGATCACAAGATTACCGAAGTCGAATGTGTGGTCAGCGACCTGACCGGCATTGCCCGCGGCAAGATCGCACCGACCAACAAGTTCCTGCATGAGCGCGGCATGCGCCTGCCGGAAAGTGTGCTGCTGCAAACGGTAACCGGGGATTTTGTCGATGACGACATCTACTACGACCTGCTCGACCCGGCCGATATCGACATGGTCTGCAAGCCGGTGTCCGACGCTGTGTATGTGATCCCGTGGGCAATCGAGCCGACCGCGATCGTTATCCATGACACCTTCGACAAGTTCGGCAATCCGATCGAACTGTCGCCGCGCAACGTGCTGAAGAAGGTCCTGCAGCTGTACACCGACAAGGGCTGGAAGCCGATTGTCGCGCCGGAAATGGAGTTTTACCTGACCCAGCGCTGCGAAGACCCGGACCTGCCACTCAAGGCACCGCTGGGCCGCTCCGGTCGTGCGGAAAGTGGCCGGCAGTCGTTTTCCATCGATGCCGCCAACGAATTCGACCCGCTGTTCGAGGACGTCTACGACTGGTGCGAACTGCAAGGTCTGGACCTCGACACGCTGATCCATGAAGACGGCCCGGCGCAGATGGAAATCAACTTCCGCCACGGCGACGCGCTGGACCTGGCCGACCAGATCACCGTGTTCAAACGCACCCTGCGCGAAGCGGCGCTCAAGCACAACGTGACCGCGACGTTCATGGCCAAGCCGATCGGCGACGAGCCCGGCAGCGCCATGCACTTGCACCAGAGTGTGGTCGACATCGCCACCGGCCAGCCGATTTTCGCCAACGCCGACGGCAGCATGAGCGAGCTGTTCCGCCAGCACATCGGTGGTTTGCAGAAGTACATCCCGAAAGTGCTGCCAATGTTCGCGCCCAACGTGAACTCGTTCCGCCGCTTCCTGCCCGATACCTCGGCGCCGGTCAACGTTGAATGGGGTGAAGAGAACCGCACCGTTGGCTTGCGCGTGCCGACCTCGGGACCTGAATCGATGCGCGTGGAAAACCGCCTGCCCGGCGCCGATGCCAACCCGTATCTGGCGATTGCCGCAAGCCTGCTCTGCGGATACCTGGGCATGGTCGAGAAGGTCGAGCCGAGCGCCGCCGTCGAGGGCCGGGCTTACGAGCGCCGCAACCTGCGCCTGCCGATCACCATCGAAGAAGCGCTGACCCAGATGGAAGAATGCGCCACCGTAGCCGAATACCTGGGCGTCAAGTTCGTGCGTGGCTACGTCGCGGTAAAACGCGCCGAACACGAAAACTTCAAACGCGTGATCAGCTCATGGGAACGCGAGTTCCTGCTGCTGAGCGTCTGACCCAAATCTGCACACTCCTTGTAGGAGTGAGCCTGCTCGCGATGGTGTCGGCACATCCAGCATCAATGTCGTCTGAAACACCGCTATCGCCAGCAGGCTGGCTCCCACACCGAAAAGGAGGTGTACACAAACCCGCTAACACCCCCAAACCTGTAGGAGTGAGCCTGCTCGCGATGGCGTTGGCACATCCAACATCAATGTCGTCTGAAACACCGCTATCGCCAGCAGGCTGGCTCCCACACTGAAAAGGACGTGTACACAAACCCGCCAACACCCCCAAACCCCTGTAGGAGTGAGCCTGCTCGCGATGGCGCCGGCACATCCAACATCAATGTCGCCTGAACCACCGCTATCGCCAGCAGGCTGGCTCCTACATTGGCGGTGTACCTGAGACCTGACAACACTCACACATGAATCGTGTAACGCCCAAGAAATCCAACAATTTGAAGAGGTGTCGATATGCGTCTGTTGAAATCCGTACTCCCGGTTGCACTGAGCGTGGTGTTCAGCGCCGTGGCGCAAGCCCAGCCCCAGGTCAGCGTCTACAACTGGACTGACTACATCGGTGAAACCACTCTCGCCGACTTCCAGAGTCAGACCGGGATCAAAGTCATCTACGACGTGTTCGATTCCAACGAAACCCTCGAAGGCAAGCTGCTCGCCGGACGCACCGGCTATGACGTGGTGGTGCCGTCGAACCATTTCCTCGCACGCCAGGTAAAGGCCGGGGCGTTCCTCAAACTGGATCGCTCGCAACTGCCGAACTGGAAAAACCTCGACCCGAAACTGCTCGAGTTGCTGGAGAAAAACGATCCGGGCAACGCCCATTCGGTCCCCTACCTCTGGGGCACCAACGGCATCGGCTACAACGTCGACAAGGTCAAGCAAGTGCTGGGCATCGACCATATCGACTCCTGGGCGGTGCTGTTCGAGCCGGAAAATCTGAAGAAACTCAGCGCCTGCGGCGTGTCGATGATGGATTCCGCCGACGAGGTGTTCCCCGCCGTGCTCAATTACATGGGCATGGACCCACGCAGCGAAAACCCCGAAGACTATAAAAAGGCCGAAGCCAAGCTGCTGAGCATTCGCCCCTACATCACCTATTTCCATTCCTCGAAATACGTTTCCGACTTGGCCAACGGTGATATCTGCGTGGCGTTCGGTTATTCCGGCGATGTGTTCCAGGCGGCCAACCGCGCCAAGGAAGCCAAGAACGGCGTCAATATCGCTTACGCCATCCCCAAGGAAGGCTCGAACCTGTGGTTCGACCTGCTCGCGATCCCGGCTGACGCCAGTAACGCCAAGGAAGCCCATGCCTTCATCAATTACCTGCTCGACCCGCAGGTGATCGCCAAGGTCAGCGCCGCAGTCGGTTACGCCAACCCGAACCCGGCTGCCAAGCCGTTCATGGACCAGGAACTGGTCAACAACCCCGAGGTTTATCCGCCGCAAGCGGTGCTCGACAAACTCTACATTTCCTCGACGCCACCGCAGGCGATCATGCGGCTGATGACCCGTTCGTGGAGCAAAGTGAAGTCGAACAAATGAATCAGCACACCCAGGAACACGCGCGCTCCTATTACGCGGCATCGGCGCGAGCGAGTACTGATTACCCGGTTCTCGAAGGAGATCTGAGCGCTGACGTCTGCGTGATCGGCGGCGGTTTCACCGGGGTCAACACGGCGATTGAACTGGCGCAGCGCGGGCTGTCGGTGATCTTGCTCGAGGCGCGGCGAATCGGCTGGGGCGCCAGCGGGCGCAATGGCGGTCAGTTGATTCGGGGCATCGGCCATGACGTTTCGGGCTTCGCCAAGTACGTCGGCGAGGAAGGCGTGACGTATTTGCAGCGCGCCGGGATCGATTCGGTGGAGCTGGTGCGCCGACGTATCGCTGATCATCAGATCGACTGCGATTTGCGCTGGGGCTTCTGTGAGCTGGCCAATACCCGCGCGCAGTTTGCTGCGTTTCAGGCAGAACAGGCTGAACTCGGCAAACTCGGCTATGCCCATGAAACGCGTCTGGTCGGCCCTGAGCAGGTCCGTCAGCAAGTGGTCAACGCCGAAGGTTACGCCGGTGGCCTGGTCGACATGGGTTCCGGGCATCTGCACCCGCTGGATCTGGTGCAAGGCGAGGCTCGGCTGGCGGCCGCGTTGGGTGTGCTTATTTATGAGCAAAGTCCTGTGCTGGAAATCGTCCATGGCCCCGCCGTGCAGGTGCGCTGCGCGGGCGGCACGGTGCGCGCCGGCAGTCTGGTGCTCGGTTGCAATGCACATCTCGATGAGCTCGAACAGCAACTCAGCGGCAAGGTGCTGCCGGCGGGCAGCTACATCATCGCCACCGAGCCGTTGTCCGCCGCACGCGCCGCGCAGCTGATCCCGCAGAACCTGGCGCTGTGCGACCAGAAAGTCGGCCTCGATTACTACCGGCTCTCGGCCGACCGGCGCTTGCTGTTTGGCGGTGCTTGTCACTATTCCGGGCGCGATCCGGCGGACATCGCCGCGTACATGCGGCCGAAAATGCTCAAGGTGTTTCCGCAACTGGCCGATGTGCGCATCGATTATCAGT
Organism: Pseudomonas sp. 15C; assembly: GCF_055484735.1. Lineage (NCBI taxonomy): Bacteria > Pseudomonadati > Pseudomonadota > Gammaproteobacteria > Pseudomonadales > Pseudomonadaceae > Pseudomonas > Pseudomonas sp. 15C. Next base: position 46,708 of record NZ_JBUDGD010000042.1, read on the forward strand.
GGGGCGGCAAGATCGGCATCACCGCCAATCGCTTCCCGCAGGTGGGCCGCCTCAAGCAGCAGCCGAACGTGTTTTATGCGCAGGGTTATTCCGGGCATGGCCTCAACGTCACGCACTGGTGCGCAAAACTGCTCGGCGAGGCGATCCACGCCGGACACAGCCAAGGCCTCGACGTGTTCAGCCGCGTGCCGCACATGACCTTCCCCGGCGGCCCGGCACTGCGCTCGCCGCTGCTGGCACTGGGGATGTTCTGGTATCGGCTGCGCGAATTGCTCGGCTGAAAAACTGTGGGAGCCAGCCTGCTGGCGATGGCGGTGGGTCTGTTGAAATGATGGTGGCTGGCAGACCGTTTTCGCGAGCAGGCTCACTCCTACAGGGAATTGGGTTGCCTGGGTTTCGAGTCCACCCGCAAAACTGTGGGAGCCAGCCTGCTGGCGATGGCGGTGGGTCTGTTGAAGCAGTTGTGGCTGGCAGACCGCTTTCGCGAGCAGGCTCACTCCTACAGGGAACTGGGGGTTGCCTGGGTTATGTGTTCACCACTGGGGCTGGGGGGAATTGGCTATTTCGGTTTGCTCTATCGCAAGGCACTTCTATATTGATGAAGTGCTTTTGCGTTCCTGACGCTCAGTGCCCAATGAATTAAGGAGGACATGGATGAAGTCGTCAGCCAGCGACGAACCGCGAGCACCCGGTCAGGCCCCGATCAAGACCCGCCGTTTCGGCGTTTCACTGGTATGGATCGTGCCCATCGTGGCCGTCCTCGTGGGCATCTCGCTGGTGGTCCACAACATCCTCCAGGAAGGCCCGACCATCACCGTCACCTTCAAGACCGGTGACGGCCTCACCGCCAACAAGACCGAAGTGCGCTACCGCAACGTGGTCATTGGGCATGTCTCGGATGTCGAACTGGCCGACGACCATAAAAACGTCAACGCCACGATCAAACTCGCCAAACAGGCCGAGAGCTTTACCCGCGAAGACTCGCAGTTCTGGGTAGTGCGCCCACGTATCGGCGCGGGCGGTGTGTCCGGCATCGACACCCTGCTCTCCGGTGACTACATCGGCGCCGACATTGGCCAGGCCAACAACCGTGCCAAGCACTTCACCGGTCTGGAAAACCCGCCGCCGATCACCTATGGCGAGCCGGGCAAACGCTTCACCCTGCACGCGTCGGACCTCGGGTCGCTGGACATCGGCTCGCCGGTCTACTACCGCAAGATTCCCGTCGGCCAGGTGGTGTCGTATTCGCTGGATGCCGATGGCAAAGGCGTCAACATCGAAGTGTTCATCAACTCACCCAACGACGCCTACGTCACCGAGAACACGCGGTTCTGGAACGCCAGCGGCATTGACGTCAACGTCGGCGCCAACGGTTTTGCGGTGAAAACCGAATCGCTGTCGACCCTGCTGGTCGGCGGCATCGCTTTCCGCGCGCCGGATTACAGCCCCAATGACACCACCGCCGCTGAAGACCGCGACTACGAACTGTTCGCCGACCAGACCACTGCCCTCGCCCCACCCAATGGCAAGGCGCAATACCTGACCCTGCGTTTCGATCAGGCCCTGCGCGGGCTCAAGGTCGATGCGCCGGTGGAATTCCTGGGGGTCGAGATTGGCCGGGTAGTGGCGGTCAATCTGGACTTTGACGAGGTCAAGCGAACCTTTCCGGTGAACGTCGGCATCGTTATTTATCCGCAACGCCTGGGCCGCGCCCACGCGAAAATCCTCAAGACCTACAAGGGCGACGAAAACGACGAAGCCACGGGCGCGCGCCTGATCGCCACATTCGTTGAAAATGGTCTGCGCGCACAGGCACGCAACGGCAACCTGCTCACCGGGCAGTTGTACATCTCGCTGGATTTCTACCCGAAAGCGCCGAAAGTCGCCTTCGACTTAACAGCCCGGCCGATCAGCATTCCGACCGTCCCCGGCAGCCTCGAACAGTTGCAGGAAAAACTCGAAGCGATGGTCAACAAGATCAACGCACTGCCGGTGGAACGCATCGCCAGCAACCTCGACAGCAATCTGGTCGAGCTGCGTAAAGGCCTGAGTCAGTTCAACGCCAAGACCTTGCCGAGCGTGCAAAGCACCCTCGCCGACGTCAGCAAAACCTTGCAGTCGGCCAATTCGACCCTCGCCGAAGATTCGCCGCAGCGCGAGCAACTGGGGCAGACCCTCGACGAACTCGGACGCATGTCGCGCTCCCTGCGTGAGCTGTCGGATTACCTTGGCCGGCATCCGGAGTCGCTGATTCGCGGACGGCCCGACAACGCCGCGCCGCTGGACCTCAAAGGACCGCCACGCAATTGAGCACAGGAGCAAAAAACATGGCATCACCGCTGAAAATCAGTGTGCTCGCGGCGATCATGCTACTCGGCGCCTGCCGCAGCGACCCGATCAGCTTTCACACTCTGACCCCGGTGCATCAAGGCGCCGGGCGCAGCGGTGCGGACATTGCCATCGAGAGCATCAGCGTGCCGCCGCAGGTTGATCGGCCGCAAATCGTCATCCGTGAAGGCAACAGCGGCCTGGCGATTCTCGAAACCGATTGGTGGGGTGCCAGCCTGATCGACGAACTGCGCAGCGCCCTCCTCGATCAGTTGAGCAATAGCGCGGGCCAGCAACGTGCGTCTGTGCGCGTCGACGTGCAGCGCTTCGACTCGATTCCCGGCCAATACGCGTTGATGGATGTGAAATGGCGCCTGCGTGCGATGGGCGATCCGGATGCCGAACTGCTGACCTGCCGCTCGATCCTGCAGACACCGTCGGGGCCGAGCATCGAGGATCTGGTGACGGCGCAGCAGAACAACGTCAAACGACTCGCCGCACAGATCACTCAGGCCGCCAGCCGTTCGCGCGGCTGCCCAGCCGCGGGTTGACTCATCTCACAGATCGAAACGGTCCACTGCCCGCCGCCGCTCGTTGTCATCGCGCACGTCGTAGTTGGCGGTGGTCTGGATGTTGCTGTGATGCGCCAGTTTCTGCGCGATCGACAGGTCGTGTTCTTCGATAACCCGCGTAATGAATGAGCGACGGAAATCGTGCGGCATGATCTTCACCCCGACCTGCGTGCCACGCTGGCGGGCAATGTAGTAGATCGCGTGTTTGGTGATGCGCTCGCGGGTGATGTGGTTGCCACGGCGAATGCGGTTGAACAGAAACGCATCATCGCTCTCGCCTTCCTTGAGCTGCGAACGGCGCAGTTCCAGCCAGGCATTGAGTTTGGCGAACGCCCAGGTCGGCGCGTACTTGATCAACTGCTTGTTGCCCTTGCCGGTGACGGTCAGGCTGCGCTCGCTGAAGTCGACCTGATTCAAATCCAGATCCACCGACTCCGACTTGCGCATGCCGGTGCCATACAGCAGCGCAATCACCGCCGCGTCGCGCAGACCTTGCGGACGTGGATCGGCGGCGCAGACTTCCATCAATTCGTGAATCAGCGTGCGCTTGAGGTTGCGCCCCTGGGACAGGCGCGTACCGGCGATGGCCTTGACCGAACGCATCTTCAACAGATGATCCTGGCTGATCAGGCTCATGCGCCAGGCTTCATTCATGACCCCGCGCACAGCGTTCACGTACAGCGAAGAGGTGTTCGGCGCGTAGCCGTCTTCGCGCAATGCGGCGACCAGCGCCACGACATCTTCCGGTTGCAGGCCGTGCCAGGGGATGTCTTCGATGTCCACGTCCTCGAAGCCGAGGCGATCGGCCGCGTCCTGCAAGACGTAGCGCATGGTCAACTGGCTGGAAGGCGCCAGGCGCGTCAGGTAAAGCGTCAATGGATTGGTGGTGGACGCGGTGGATTCAGTACTCGACAAGTCAATCAAACGAAACGGCCTTGGTAAAAAAACAGTTCAACAAAACGACACGGTGACAAAAACGGGCAAGTGCCGGGCTGCCCCAAAAAAAGGCCTACAACCTGCCGCCCGACCGCGTGAAAGTCAATCAGGCATTCCCCGGCAGGTAGCCCAACCCTTTGAATTTCAGTGCTTTTCAGACAACCGGGTGCTGGCATTGCGCCTGCGCCAATTGAACGGCCGTCAGCATCGCCTGCCTGTCTGCACCGCCAGGAAGTCGCGTCGCGCAAAACAGTAGGCAAATTGAAACATGCCCTTGCCTATCCTGACCTTAAGGCATGAACACCCGTCCGGCTCAGGAGTGTCCTATGAAAATCACGGTCTTTGGCAGCGGTTACGTGGGTCTTGTGCAAGCGGCGGTATTGGCCGAGGTGGGCCATGAGGTCGTGTGCATGGACGTCGATCAGCACAAGATCGACCAGTTGCGCCAGGGTCACGTCAGCATCTTCGAGCCGGGGCTGGCGAATCTGGTGCGCGAGGGCCTGGACGCCAAACGTCTGCACTTCACCAGCGACGAAAAACTCGCCGTGCAGCACGGTCGGGTGGCGTTTATCGCCGTGGGCACGCCTTCGCGTGAGGATGGCTCGGCGGACCTGCGTTACGTGCTCTCCGTGGGCGACGCGATTGCCCGGCACCGTGAGCAGCCGCTGATCGTTGTGGAGAAATCCACAGTGCCGGTGGGCACCGGCGACACGTTGCGCGCGCATATCGAAAAGGCCCTGATCAAGGTCGGCCGGCTGCTGCAATTCGATATTGTCTCCAATCCGGAATTTCTCAAGGAAGGCTCGGCCGTTGCCGATTGCCGGCGCCCGGACCGCATCATCATCGGCTGCGAAGGCGATGACGTGCGCGACGTGATGCGTGATCTGTATGCGCCATTCAACCGCAACCATGACCGGATCCTGTTCATGGACCTGCGCAGCGCCGAGCTGACCAAATACGCCGCCAACTGCATGCTCGCGACCAAGATCAGCTTCATCAACCAGATCGCCGAACTCGCCGAACACCTGGGCGCCGACATCGAAGCGGTGCGCCAGGGCATCGGCGCCGACACGCGCATCGGCTATCACTTCATCTATCCGGGCTGCGGCTATGGCGGCTCGTGCTTTCCCAAGGACATGCGCGCGCTGATCCACAGCGCCGAACAAGCGCACTGCTCCAGCGACTTGCTGCAAGCGGTCGAGGCGATCAACCAGCGCCAGAAACACAAGCTGTTCGAGCGCATCAACGCGTTCTACCGCGGCGACCTGCGCGGCAAGATCTTCGCCCTTTGGGGCCTGGCGTTCAAACCCAACACCGACGACATGCGCGAAGCACCGAGCCGGGTCCTGCTCGAAGCGTTATGGGCAGCCGGCGCCAGCGTCCGCGCCTACGACCCCGAAGCCATGCAGCAAACCCAGAACCTCTACCCGGACGAAGCGAAACTGCTGCTGATGGGCACCCCCGAATCGGTCCTGCCCGGCGCCGATGCCTTGATCATCTGCACCGAATGGCAACCCTTCAAAGCCCCGGACTTCGACCTGATCAAACAACGCCTCAACAGCCCGGTGATCTTCGACGGCCGCAACCTCTACGACCCCGAACGCCTGGCCCGCAACGGCTTCCACTACTTCGCCATGGGCCGCGGCGAATCGCAGCAACTGCCGATCCCGCTGCAACAGTGGCCGCGTGCGTCGGATGTGGCGTGAGTCGTCCTGTTTATGCGCAGTCTTTTCAAGTTCATTTCA